>CAYUYB010000006.1:0-19866 GCA_964449025.1 uncultured Desulfobacteraceae bacterium | reverse complement strand
ACTCTCTTATTCGAAGGTCATGTCGGTATTTGAAAGACGGTATATCAAAAACCAACGACACAAGGCGCAGGACGCAAGGCCATATTATACCTTAACGAGCTTTAGGGATTTCCCTTGTGCCCTGCGCCTTGTGCCACTTCTAATTCCCTAAGCCTGATGAGATCTTTAATCAATCAATATATTACAAATAGACTATTCACGCTGCCGACTTCTTATTCTTCATTCACCGGATCCTGTGGTTTTTTCAGATCATCCGGCAGGGATTCGGTTATCTTACGAGCGAATAACAGGAAGCCTTCCAGGACGCTGTCGGTCCCCCATTGTTCGGCGGCTTCCGTATCCATCGTTTCATCTTCGTTCATATCCAACATGTGGAGAAGGTGCTCCCGTTCCGCCCTGTTAAAGGGACAATCCCGTGCCAGGCAGTGAGTCCCGGTATGGCAGTATCCGTTTTCCACATAGACATGCTTTGCAAGCATCCTCCGAACGGGGTCGTTCCCCAGATACAGGTGGCGCACCATACCGCTATATCCGCAAACGGCAACGGAAAACTCCTGACCGGTCGGCAAACGATAATCAATCCATTTTGTCAGATATTTAGGCATCAAAAATAAACCTCAAATCTAAACCGCATTTCTCGCAGGCTCTGGCATTTGGCCTCTATAAGAAGTTACACCTTCCAAAATTTAATTTAATCGATTTGAATTTGTGTTTCAAGGCAAAAATGGACAGGAGAAAAAGCCCCATTTTCAAATCAATAATTTTCCTTGACAGCTATCTATTCTTTTCTATAATATTCTTATTCCACACTTATAAATAGACGTCTTAGTTCAAATTTTACCGAATTATGACCAATATTCAATAGACCCATTATCAAACAAGGAGTAAGCCCATGCCTGAAAGCAAAAAACCTGAAAACATAAAACAAATCGCTGACAAGAAAAAATATTCAAGACGGGATTTTTTGACGATCAGCGGCGCGGTGGTTGCCGCGGATGTTTTGGCGGCGACGACCCGCGGCGGGCTGGCTACCGCCGCTTCATCAGGTCCCGAGGCAGCTTCATATCCCGCATCCAAAGGGTATCTGGTATACGACAGAAAGAAATGCACCGGCTGCACGACATGTATGATGGCCTGTTCACTAGCTCATTACGGGGTTCAAAATCTGTCCCTCTCCCGTATTCAGATTATACAGGATTCCTTTGCTAAGTTCCCTGACGACATACAAATAGCTCCGTGCCGGCAGTGCGTCACCCCGCCCTGCGTTATAAATTGCCCGGTGGGAGCCGCCTTTATTGATACTGAACACGGCAACGTACGAAGAATTGACGAGAATAAATGCATCGGCTGCCAGACGTGTCTCAGAATGTGCCCCCAGCAGCCTCACCGCGTCGTATGGAACCACTTCACAGGCAAAGCTACTAAGTGTGACCTGTGCATTGATACTCCTTACTGGGACGAAAAGGGCGGCGTTAATGGCAAGCAGGCCTGTGTGGAAGCCTGCCCCATGCAAGCCATCAAGCTTGTCAGGACCACTCCTGATCAAAAGGAGACTGAAGGTTATGATGTGAATCTGCGCAATGAGCATTGGCTGAATCTTGGTCTGGTTGAAGACAGCAGGATCATACCGCCCATTATGAAAAATAGGCCTAAGTTTGAACCACCACCAGAACCAAAGGCAAAGCAATAGGAGGATGGATATGAAAGGCGGATATACAGGTAAGATATTAAGGGTAAATCTGACCAACAAGTCGATAAGCACTATTCCAACCGAGCGGTATGAAGAATACGGAGGCGGCCATGGAATTGGTTCTGCCATCTTTTTCGATCTCGTCGGCGATCAGCTGCCATTTGACGCCTTCGACCCCAGAAACCTCATTATAATGATGGCATCCCCATTTTCAGGCACCTTCATGCCCGGATCCGGACGGTGCGAGGTGCAGGGCCTGGGACCTATGCTTTACCCTATCGAATGGTTCGGACACAGCAGCTTTGGCGGACGCTTTACCGCCCAAATGAAGTACGCGGGATGGGACGGCATTGTGGTTGAAGGTGCGTCGGACGACCCGGTCTGGATTAACATCATCAACGACAAGGTAACCATTGAAAGCGCCCATGGGGTATGGGGGTTGGACACCTGGGACACTCAGGAGGAAATCTCAAGACGCGTAGTACCCAGCCTCAAAGATGGCGAGTGGGTGGAAGTGGGCGATGGGTACTCCACCCAGGTCCCCGCTGTGGTTTGCTGCGGCGTTGCGGGAGAAAACAAAAGCCGCCTCGGAGCCCTGCTTCACGGTGCTGGAACGGTAGCAGCATTATGTGGCTTTGGCGGAGTCTTTGGATCCAAGAAGCTTAAGGCGATCAGCGTGATCGGCACCGGGAGCGTGCCCATTGCGGATCCCAAGGCATTCATGGATGCCCGTCTTTGGTTCCGTCAATTCCAATGGGACGTAGACGATCCCCGCGAGGGCGATAGATTTATAACCGGGATGTACAGAGTATCGGCGGGCGCCCCAAGCGGCGCAAATGTTACCAATGGACAGATCCCTCTTGTTCCGGCTCGCGCGTCAGCGTGCACATCGTGCCCGAGAGGCTGTCGTATGAGACTGGCAAGCGGGGACAGCAATGAGTCTGTATGCGCGGGAACAATGGTATTTAATGTTCCGGGAAACCCTAAGTTTACACGACAGAGCAACGACCTGATGCAAAAATATGGCCTGGGGCATTGGCAGATGATGCCAATCATTCAATACGTAAGGAATCTTCATAGCAGGGGGCTCTTGGGCAAAGGTAAAAAGATCGAATGCGATCTGCCCTTTGATCAGGCCAACACGATGGGTTTTAACGAATTGCTCATGGAACAGATTGCAACGCGCAAAGGAATCGGCAATGACCTCGCTGAAGCTGCCGCCAGATTCTCTCAGAAATACGGGCTCTATGATGAGGATCTATCCAACGGGAATCTGAAATTGACATATTGGGGAACCGCCGAGCATTATGAGTCAAGGATTGAAGTAGAATGGAGCTACGGTTCTATCCTGGGAGAACGGGACCTTATGCTGCATATGATGGCTAATTACCCCCTCCACTGGATGGCATGGTCGGGAGATCCTTTTCTCACAGCAGAAGAAGCTGCCAAGCTTTATACAGACGCCATGGTCCCGTACGAGGGAGACCCATTCATGGTGGACTACAGCGAGGGACCCACAGGAATATACTCCGACAGTAAGGTTAAACAGGTTGCCTGGGTAAAACACTATGAGAAATTCTGGGTCGGATGCGGAGGTTTTTGCGGCTGGAGATGGCCTATGTGTATTACATGTACTACAGCAGACAGAAGGGGTCCGACGCCAGAAGCGGAACCCAGATTTTGGAACGCCGTCACCGGAAAGAATCTCACCTTTGAAGACTCAATGGAACTCGGTCATAAAATCTATACACTGGACAGGTCTATCTGGACCTTGCAGGGTAGACACAGGAACATGGAAATTTTTCCCGATTATGTCTATGACCAGCCGACCATGATGGGTAATGACATGCCCATGTACATAGACGGTAAGTGGAAATATGATGCGGGTAGAGGCCGAAAGATCGATAGAGCTAAATTTGAAGACTGGAAGACCAGATTTTACAAGTTTGAGGGTTATAACCCTGAGAACGGCTGGCCCACACGAAATACCCTTGAGGAAATGGGCCTCAATAAAGTGGCCGATACTTTAGAAAGCAAGGGAAAATTGGGTTAGTAGTTTTAGACAGTCCCATGAATATCAAAACGAGTTGGCCGGGAGGATATCCTTTCCCGGCCAACTCAATCCAAGCAGGCCCCACCCCCCAAACCTAAAGGCACCAAGATATATAACAAACAGTTTATCAAAAAGGAGATAAAACATGATAAAGATAATTTTGCCCGCGAGCTCGCTGTTGATGGTTGCCTTATTATTCCTGGTTGGCTGTACATCAGGAGGCGATGAGGAGATTGCCGCAGGGGATAATGAAGAGATTACCGTAATGAATCCCGCGATCACTAATACGATGGCGGATCGTGTCCCCTTGACAAAACGGCTTGACTCCATGGAAGACAAGACTTTTTACATGGTGGATATTAATTGGGGGGGGCCTGAGGCGGCCTACAGCGTTTTTGAGGAAATGCAGGTATGGTTTTCTAAAAATATGCCTAGCGTTAAGACAGTGCTGAAGAGAAAGCAGGGACCTTATGAGGCAGATGACCCGGCATTGTGGAAGGAGATCAGTGAGAAAGGGGATGCTGTCATTATCGGCATATCCGGCTGAGACGGCTGTACATCGGCCGTGAGCCGACATTGTAAAACATTAGAAAAGGATTACCAGATACCTACCGTGGGCGCTGCCACCTCAAATATCGTAGAGTACGCCCTGGGTTACAATTTCTTATACACAAATGGCATGCCCATCCGCTTTGTGGGTTTCCCCTTTCCCGTAGCCGGTCAGCCAAAGTCGGTTCACCGGCAATATATCGAAGGTAATGACGTGTTAAGCGATAAGCCAATGATGGAGGCTATCATAGATGCGCTTACCAGGCCACTTACCGAAGAAGAAAAATACTCCGGCGCGCCGCCAGAGGCGGCTCCCGAACCCAGATTTCTAAAGCCGGATACTGGCGATAACCTGCAACGCATCTTCAAGGAAAAGGACTGGACCGATTATAATCCGATAATTCTTCCCGCTGAGGAAAAGGTAGCCGAGATGCTGGCCGGGACAAGCCGAAATCCCGATGAGGTAATTAAAGAACTTACCTGGCCGGGAGGTAAAAGGCTATTTACCGTGGAAAAGGCGGCCATTTGCGCTGTGATGGCAGGAGCCAAACCGGAATACTTCCCGCTTATTCTAGCCGTTGCTACCCAGGCGCCATTTGGCAACTCCACCACTTCCATGGCCAATATGATACTGGTGAACGGACCCATACGTAACGAACTGGCTATGAATTACAGAGGAAATGCGATGGGGCCGCATAATGAGGTAAACGCTATTATCGGCAGGGCTTTCACATTAATGTCCAAGACGGCCGGGAACCTGCACCATGGTAAGACGACCTTCAGTTCCCTGGGAAGCAACCTGCAGTACAACAATCTCTGTTTTGCTGAGAACGAAGAGGCCCTACCGGAGGGCTGGGAACCTTTCCATGTACAGACGGGCTTTAAGCCTGGCGATAGCGTGGTTACGGTAGGAACGGGTTGGAGCTATATTTCCAGCGTGGGCGAAGCGCAGAAGTCCTATCCCCCGCATCTCTTAATGCGTGACTATATGAGATCTCTGACGGCTATGATGGGCGGGACGGTATTGATGGATCCAACCGTGGCCGCACTGCTCAAAGATAATCAAGGTTTCCAGACAAAACATGCGCTCAGCGAGTGGCTGGCGGATAATGTGGAAAAGACAGCCGCTTCATTTTGGGGGAATGGTGTTGTTGCCACCCTTTTCGGCTCCATGGCCCATCAAGGGCTCGAACCATATGCCACCTACCTCAAGATGCCGGGGGACAAATTGATAAAACCAATGAATGCCGAAGGCATCCATATAGTAGTCGTGGGTGGAGGGATTCAGACTACCTGGTTTGTTACAGACTTCATGCTGGGTAGAGGTGTGTTAGTCGATGAATGGAGGTGAGAAAGGAAAGGATTAGAGGGGCCAAGGGTTCCGGGGTTCGAGTGGATCTCTGTTTTACTCAATAGGCCTTGGTTTAATAAACCCATTTGATAAATAATCACTTGAATCCTAAAAACCTTGATCCCTTTTTTTAAATAGATTGTGGAATGATTTATAAGGCGCAATAATGAAAACAGGGGTTATTTTAGCTTTGATGGTTGGTTTATCACTGGCTTTGCCGATGTTCGGTTACCCCCCTGCCCTGGCCGCAACGGTCCAGCAGGAGGAATTAGGTCCACAAGCCAGAAGGCCTAAAGTGGCCCATCCTGAGATGCCTCGGATAACTGCTAAAGAATTGAAGCAGATGATGGACGAAAAGGGTGAGTACGTATTAGTGGATACCCGGGATAGCTATAGTTATGATCATGGCCATATTGAAGGTGCTATAAATATCCATTACGATCCTCAAGGGGATCCTTTCCCCCGCGCAATAATGCTAAGAGCGCTTCCCCGGGATAAAGTGATCATTTTTTATGGTGATTGACCGGACGATAACAGCAGTGCCAGTATGGCGTTGGAATTATGGGATCTAGGTTATAACCTGGAAAAGATAAGGGTTTTGGCCGAGGGTACTCTCCACTGGGCGGAGTTGGGCTATCCTTTCACAGCCACCGAGGATTAAAGAAAAGCCCTGTGTTTTATCGGTCTTTACCAAGCATCTCTCTCCAATTCCAATTCTCGCGCTTTGAGAGCATCTCACGCCTCCCTGGCCAGAAGATCCTGCCTCCAGGTTGGGGCTAGAGCGGCTTACTTCATAGTAAGGCCTGACGGGAAGCAGCCCTCTATTCCATAGCCCATCGTAGTCCACTCATGGCCGAGACACTCAATCGTCTGAGAAGCGCAAATCAAAGGCGCTGTCCATTTCAAACACCTTGATATACAGACATGCTGAAAATAGTATTGTATATGTATAATTAATATTGATAGTCCCAAATCAACCCTTGTTTTGTTGACAATATTTAACCTGATGTAGTTTATTTAATGATAGGTATAATCGATAAAGGGACCCGCCAAAAAACAATGGAAGAAAGAAGATTACTGATCGATTTCGGAAGCACATTTACAAAAGTTGTTTATATTGATCTAAATAAAAATGAAATTATTGCGAAAGCCAATCATCCTTCAACAGTAGATACGGATGTCACTGAAGGCCTGAGGTATTGCTTAAGAGATATTTCGCGTGATTCAGGCATAAAAAACCTTGAGGAAAGCGCGGCTCTTGCCTGCAGCAGTGCAGCCGGCGGACTCCGCATTGCTTGCATTGGCTTCGTCCCGGACTATAGCAGTGAAGCCGCAAATCTCGCGGCTCTTGGGGCTGGTGCGAAAGTTGTAGGATGCTTTTCCTATGAAATAACCGCAAAAGAACTCAAAGAGATCGAAAACCTTTCTCCTGACATTATCCTGCTGACAGGAGGCACCGACGGCGGCGATAAGAAGGTAATAATCCATAATGCTGGAATACTGGCAACAAAAAAGTGGCCTGACACACATATCATAGTCGCGGGCAACAAATCGGCACGTGACGAGATTGCTTCAGTTTTAAAAGGCCGCCATAATATCTTTTACGCTGAGAATGTAATGCCGGAAGTTGGAAGATTGGACGTGGATTCCTGTAATAAGATCATTCGGGAATTGTTCATAACACGTATAATCAAAGCAAAAGGCATCGCAAAGGCGAAGTCCATTATCAAAAATGTCCTGATGCCCACACCCTCAGCTGTACTGGAAGCAGCCAGACTGCTCTCAGAGGGATACAGAAGTGCGAAGAAAGACCCGGATTCTAAGAGTTCAGCCAAAGGGATATCAACGCAGGGATACCTATTCCCCGGGCTAGGTGAACTTATGGTGATCGACATCGGCGGAGCCACAACGGACATACATTCTGTTGCCGAAGGAAGACCAGGCAGCGGAGCAGTCACCCGTGTAGGTTTGCCTGAGCCCTATGTTAAGAGGACTGTGGAAGGAGATCTTGGTCTGAGATATAATATAGATAAGCTCGTTGAAATAGCTAAAGAAAGAGGATTTTCCACGGATTTCGAGCAGACAGCCCTCAAGTTTTGCACGCAGGGTTATTTGCCTGATGGAAAGGATGAGGTTGATTGCCATAATACACTGACCCGCCTGGCAGCAGAAATAGCGGTTAACAGACATGCGGGGAAGATCGAGATTAAGTACGGGCCTTCGGGCGAACTCGTATTTCAACATGGAAAGGACCTAACTAATGTCAATTGCATAATCGGAACGGGCGGAGCGATCATATATTCCAAAGATCCGAAGGGAATAATGGAAACTGTCAGGTTCAACGAAAAAGAACCGAATATTCTCAAACCGAAATCGCCCCAATTTTTCTTGGATACTGAATATATAATGTATGCCGGAGGATTATTGAGCACCATTAACCCTGAAAAAGCCTTTCTTTTTTTAAGAAAGCATATCAAAAAGTTATAGATTCTGAAGCGGCATAGATGCAATCTTAACAGCATTGCTGTCCAAAATAAAAATATGCAGTTGATTTGTTAGATTTAAGTGTTTGATTTAATTAGGCTCGATCAAACAAACATATAGAACGAAGGGATGAGGTCTTTAATCCAACAGGTGTCTCCCTATTGGATTAAAATAGAATATCCTCTGCGCCCTCTAAGTCTCTGTGGTAAACGGTCTTGCACGAGAGTTTCTAAACAATATTTATTAAGGGGTTTCGCAATGAAAGTAAGCTATGGTTATATGGGAAAAATATTATTTGTTGATCTGAATAATATGAAACTTCATGATGAAGAGATTCCTGAAAGACTCGCCAGAGAGTATATCGGAGGATATGGTCTAGGATCGCGTATTATTCTTGAGCGTATGAAGAGGGCGGCTGATCCGTTAAGCCCTGACAATATATTCGGCATAGGTACGGGCCCGCTTACGCTTTCAGGAACGGTCTCATCATCCAGATATACCACCATGGGAAAGTCTCCGCTTACGGGCTACTGGGGTGACGCCAACAGCGGCGGTAATTTCGCAAACACATTCAAGGCATCGGGCTATGATATGGTATTCTTCGAAGGCAGGGCCAACCACCCGGTATACTTGCTGATACGGGACGGCAAAGCTGAAATTAAGAACGCGGAGCATATATGGGGAAAGGATACTGTAACGACAGATGAGGTGATAAGACGGGAAAATCATGATCCGGGGTTAAAGATAGTAAGCATAGGAACTGGGGGGGAGAAATTATCGCGAATAGCTGGTGTTATAAATGACGGAGGCAGGGCTGCTGCCAGATCAGGGTTGGGAGCTGTGATGGGTTCAAAGAATCTGAAGGCAGTTGCCTGTTCGGGTTCCCTGAGGCCTCATATTTATGACAAAGCCGGGGTAAGTCGGCTCGTCAAAGAGCTCCTGGCGATGACAAAAAGCAGTCCGTCAGGCATGTATCTAAGCTTAAATAGCACAGGCACACCGGGAGCAATGATTCCTCATATGCTGGAACACGATGTTCCGATCAAAAACTGGAGCGGCAATAACGTTGAAGACTTTCCTGAGGAAAAATGGAAAAAGGTAGCCTGGGATGGCTTGGAAAAATATACTGTTCAAAAATACGCGTGTACAGGGTGCCCTATTGCCTGTGGGCATATTCTAAAGGTCGATGAGGGAGAATTTGCCGTTGAGAAAACTCATAAACCGGAATATGAAACCCTCGCGGCATTCGGACCATTATGCCTCAATGATAATATGGATTCCCTGATATATGCCAATGTATTGTGCAATCTGCACGGAATTGACACAATCTCAGCGGGAAGTGTTATTGCGTTCGCAATAGAATGCTTTGAAAACGGGATTATTACAAAAACCGATACCGACGGTATTGAGCTAACATGGGGTAACAGCAAGGCAATAATTGATATACTAAAAAAGATATGCATACGCGAAGGGATAGGCGATATTCTTGCTGAAGGCGCAATGAGGGCTTCCGCCCAGATAGGAAAAGGATCTGAACAGTTCGCGATGCATGTGGGCGGTGAGATGGTTCCTATGCATGACCCCAGATGCACGCCGGGATGGGGTGCTACATACGTGTCTGACCCCGCTCCCGCGAGGCATGTTCGCGGGGGAACCGCATTTGTCGAATCCGGACCAGTAAATGAATCTCTATACCGAGCGCTCGGGCTTCCCACAAAAGTTGAAAAATATAATCCCGAAGGTAAGGGGCAAATGCACGCTGTGCTTGCAGGATGGCAGCATCTTGTAAACACATCAGGAATGTGCCTTTTCGCGGCTGATGCCCTGGCATTTTCATTGATAGACTTCATGAAAGCCGTAACAGGTTGGGATCTCTCTTATGATGAATTGATCAAAACCGGCCAGAGGATTTCCACAATACTGCATGCTTTTAATCTAAGAGAAGGATTCAAGCCTCCTGATTTTACGATTCCGCCCAGAGTTGCCGGAAATCCACCTCTAAAGGCAGGCCTATTGAAGGACAGAACAGTAGACATAGATGAGTTAAAAAGACAATATTATGAAGCAATGGGATTTGATGTTCATACAGGCGAAATTAGTAAAGAAAGGATTGCTGCACTTGGTCTGCAGGATATACTGATAGGAGATAAATAAATCATCTTGCACTTACCCCCGTGTCTGTTTTCCCGCTAACGATTTCAAATACGCTTCAATATTAAAGATCGCTGCATGTGATAATAGAGGCTGTCCTCCTGCGACATTTATGACCTGGCCGGTAATATAATCCGACAGTCCAGACGCAAGGAACAACGCGGGGCCTGCGATATCTTCAGGCCTCCCAGTCCTTTCAAGAGGAACTTCCTTTTTTGCGATAGCCTTAAATAAAGCCTCCCGGTCCGGTCCCGGCGGAAGCAAAGAGTCCCAAAATGGTGTTTCCACCGGACCAGGTAAAATAGCGTTAACATATATATTCATTGGAGCAAGCTCAAATGCAAGATTTGTCATAAGGCCCAGGACACCGGCTTTTGCCGCATGGTAATGAATAACCGACACGCATGGACTTATAGCTCCCATGGAAGAAATAAAAATGATCTTCCCGTATCTATTCTTTTTCATATAGGGTAAAACTCCCATTGCGACAAGGAAAGGCCCTTTTAGGTTCAGGTTTACCACCTTATCCCATTCCTCTTCAGTAATATTATCCGAGTTTCCTCTCCCTTCAGTGCCTGATACGCCTCCAGCGCTGTTCACAAGTATATCAATCCTGCCGAATTTATCAGCAGCGGTCTTAATCATCTCATTTACTTCAGCGCTATTGCCTATATCCGCTTTGATTGCTATCGCTTTCCTGCCTAGAGACCTTATCTGTTCAGCTACTTTTTGCGCCGGATCAAGGTACAAGTCGTTAATTATAAGGTCACAGCCTTCATGGGCAAATTTCTCGGCGATACCTCGTCCTATCCCATTAGCGCTCCCTGTTACCAGAGCTACTTTATCTTTTAACAGCATCATTCCACTCCATAATTATCTATTGAATTAGACAGAAATATGGGACTTTAATCCTAGCCATTTACACTTTAGCATAATATCCATCCAAAAACTAACGTTTTTAGCTAAATACCATTAGACATCAGCATTCAGACATGTCGACAAGCCATTCGGCAAGCTCATGGTCCTAAGCACCGTCGAAGGGCTCATGTCGAGTCGCTCTAGGTAAAAGCATCAAAAACAAAATCTTGCTAATAATATAGTTTTTATCATTATTGAAAGAAATAATTTCAAAACGATGTATCTTCAATGCAATAAATGTAGTAGAATAGTTTAAGGGTACAAAGGATAAGATTGATTAACGGTTTACAGAATGGAGTAAAAAATGGCAAAAACTTGGCAGGATAAGGTTGCCTTTGTGACGGGTGGCGCTACCGGCATCGGCAAAATTACAGCCCAGATGTTCGCTCAAAAAGGGGCTAAAGTGCTTGTCACTACGGGTTCCAATGTTAAGGGTGGTAACGAGACGGTGCGGCTTATCAAAGAAGCCGGGGGTGAGGCGGCGTTTTTCAGGTGCGATGTTACAAAAGCAACAGAAGTAGAAGCAGCGGTAAATAGATGTGTGGAGACCTTTGGTCGCCTGGATTACGCCTTTAATAACGCCGGATTCGGACCGGACGGTATCCGATGGCCAATGGTGCCGATATCCGATTATCCGGAAGACCTGTGGGACAGCATGATCGACGTAAATCTGAAAGGTGTAATGCTTTGCATGAAATATGAAATCACACAGATGACCAAACAAAAATACGGCGCTATTGTTAATACTTCCTCAGTCGCCGCCCTTAAACCATTACCAGGATTCGGGGCATATAACGCCAGTAAATCAGGTCTTATAGCGCTTACAAAGACAGCGGCACTGGAGGTTGCTAGGGACGGTATAAGGGTTAATGTATTACTGCCGGGGCCTACTGGAGGGACCACGCTGATGGAAAAATTGCTGTCTTCCAATCCGGATCAGATGAACCAATTCCGCCAAACAGTGCCTATAGGGCGTATAGCTGGGCCGGAAGAAATCGCTGAAGCTGTTATCTGGCTATGTTCGGATGAGTCATCCTTTGTCACCGGACTAACTATGCCGGTTGACGGTGGACTGCATATAAACTAACAATAAGATAAGGGAGATACTAAAAATGAGTGATACAAAATATGGAAAGTATATCGTTACAGACTTAAACAAAGTCCCGGATTCAAGAGGTACTCGCCTATATTGCCTGCATGGGGGCGTATTCGCAGGGGCCCCTTATGTTGATTGTGCCTGGTTCTGGCCAACGTCCGAAGAAGTTGTGGTCGTGGATAAAGGACATACGCATGATTTTGGAGAAGTGGTTACTTTTTTCGGTTCAAATCCGAACGATCCTACGGATCTGGGAGGTGAAATTGAGTTCTGGCTTGGAGACGAGCCCCATACAATAACAAAAAGCTGTCTCATCTTTATTCCAAAAGGGGTAAAACACTGCCCTCTGATTATAAAAAAACTGGACCGGCCGGTTTTTCATTTTGCGACCGCGACGGATAAAAACTACCAAGGACCTGATGGAATTGAAAACTGATCTTTGAAAAAATAAGGGAATAAAGATATGATACTAAAAGAAAAAGTGGCTATTATTACGGGGGGAGGCACTGGAATTGGGGCCGCGATCGCCAGGCGGTTTGTGGCTGAAGGAGCGAAGGTCTGTATCGTGGGCCGTCGCAAAAATGTCCTTGAACAGGTTGTGCGCTCATTGCCTTCCGGGACAGCCATTGTGTGCCGGGGGGATGTCTCAGAGCCAAAGGATATTGACCGCATAATTGAAACAACGCTCTCTTTTGGAAAGTTCATTAATATACTCGTAAATAACGCGGGTATAGGAACCGATGGATCAATAACCGACGCGAAACTTGACGAATGGCGGAAGACTCTCGAAGTAAACCTGATCGGACCTTTTATGCTTATGAGGGCAGCTATACCTCATATAATTAAAAAAGGTGGAGGATCTATCGTAAACATCTCCTCCCTGGCCTCATTGCGCTGCATCCCGCATGGCTCCGCATACTGCGCCTCCAAAGCCGGGCTTAATATGCTGACTCAACAGGCCGCGCTGGACTATGGCGGAGACAAAATCAGATGTAATGTAATTTGCCCCGGATTTGTCTATTCAGAGATGACTGAAAGCCGCTTTGGACAGATCGCTAAAGAAATGGCTACTGATCTGGACATCCTTATGAACAGAGTATTCCGCGAAATACCTTCCCGGGAACCCGCGCAACCGGAAAAGATCGCGGGTTTATGCGCCTTCCTGGCCAGCGATGAGGCATCGTATATAACCGGGGCGGTTATTCCGGCTGACGGCGGACTGTCCAGCATGGACCCGTTCCCGCTTTGTGTTGATAAAGCGGTTCAGGAATTTGGCAAATAGTATCTTAAATTGAGGAGGAGCCCATAACAAATGACTGATATCAGTTATGAAAAATATATGATCAAAGAACCGATCACTCAGAGTCAGCCGGATTTAAATGTCCGGAATAGAACTTTCCCTCCGCTGATATATTTAAGCAGCGCTCAGATACCGGGAATAAAGTATAATATTGAATTCGGCTGGGTATGGGGCATGCCTCAACCCAATCCTTATCTCGATGAGCGGGTTGGTGAATTTGATGAAATCCTTTTGAATATCGGAGGAGACTGCTACAATCCGGAAGAACTTGGAGCGGACATTGAGTATTCTGTCGGGGGTCAGATATTCAGCATCAATTCTACCAGCGCTATTTTTATTCCGAAAGGTGTCAGGCACGGGCCACTAAAGTATAAGGAATTTCGGCATCCGCATGTCCGTGTGTCCATTTTACTGGGAACCGGCGAACGAAAATACAACTTAGCTCAAATTCTAACGCCGGGAACGCAGTCCGATACAGAAATAGACTATGAAAAATATCTGGTGAGAAAGCCTGCTTATGAGGTAATTGCCTCCACGTCGGTCAAAAATCGTCAGGAGCCGGCTTCCATGACCTTTATGAATAAAAATCTGGTGCCGGAATGCAATGTATACGTGGAAGGAGGCTGGGTCTTCGGTATGCCTGATCCAAATCCGCACATCTTTGAACACGTTCACCGTAATTTTGAAGAACTGGTCTTGCATTTCGGGACTGATTACCAACGTCCTGAAGAACTGGGAGCTGAAATTGATTTTACGTTAGGAGGACAGTCGCTCAAGCTGGATAAAACCGCGCTGGTATTTGTTCCCAAGGGAATTAGTCACGGACCTCTGATCTGGAAAAAGTACACCGCTCCACATCTGGAGATGGCAATAGTACCCGGGGCTACTTCCCTGGCGGAAGCGGACCCGGGCGGACATCAGGAAAAAATGCATATGGAAGGCTCCAGATAAAACTATTTTTTCTGACATATCACCTTTCAAAAACCATTGTCACCTGAGGTCACGGGTGTCCTTTTCAAGATGACATCTCCAAAAAGATCCCACCCAAGGTATGCGGTGGGCTGATTTTCAAGGGTTTGCCCCGCCCGCCCACGTATTATCTTATGCAGAATCAGTGCACATAAACGAGTTCGCCGCTACAAAGAGAACCCCATAGGCCATACAGCGTAATTTGTCATCACCTGAGGTCACGGGTGTTATTTTCAAGACCGACATCTCAAAAAGAATTCCACCCAAGACCTGTATTGGGCTTGTTTTTAAGGATTTGCTACACCAGAACCCCTGGAAGAAGCTCTGCTACGAATAGGATGTACAGATAAATTTCAGATCGGTAAATTCCTCCATGCCGCATACGGAATCGGATTTTCCAATCCCGCTTTCTCTGACATTTCCGCCCCATGGAAATTCAGGCGTCATCATTCTTGGCATGTTGATAAACACACTATCAACACGGAGTTCATTAGCAATCTTCAATGCTTTACTTCCATCCTTTGTCCATACGCCTGCGCAGAGCCCGTATTCCGAATCGTTGGCAAGTTTTATCACTTCTTTCTCTGAGGAGAATTTAATGATGCATGCTGCGGGCCCGAAGATTTCCTCCCTCGCGATGGTCATATCATGGGTACAGTCAGCTACAACTGTAGGCATAAGGAAATAACCTTTATCCAATGGAGGCTTCGAAGGTCTTGATCCCCCGCATACGATTCTGGCCCCCTCTTCTCTTGCTGTCTTTATGTAATATTCCACTTTCTCAAGCTGCTGAAGGTTGGCCATGGGGCCCATTGTTGTTTCCTCATCCCATGGTAATCCCACCTTTATTTTATTTACTTCATTTACGAATATCTCCACGAATCTGTCATATATATTCTCATGCACATAATATCTTCCGGGTGTGGAGCAATTCTGCGCGCTGTTGCCGAAATGTCTGCCTGCCTGTAATTGAGCAGCTTGTTCCACCTCCGCGTCTTCACAGACTATAACTGCATTATTCCCGCCAAGTTCCATAACGCATTTCTTAACTGTCTGGCTGGCCGACCTGAGTATAGCTTTTCCTGTATCGCTGGAGCCTGTGAAACGCACCATATCAACTCCCGGATGTGTAGAAAGGGCATCACCCACGGTTCCTCCTGGTCCCGTTACCAGATTAATTACACCTTTGGGCAGATCTGCTTTCTCAAGTATTTTAGTAAATTTAACACCTAATATAGAATTAACACTGGCAGGCTTGAGGATACACGTGTTCCCTGTGACAAGAGCCGGACCTACCAGGCTGAGCATCATCATGAGGGGGACATTCCATGGCGTTATTACAGCACAGACTCCGATCGGGACTCTCTCAAGATAGCCGACTGTATCAGGCATTGACCGTGGGAGGACCTGTCCCATCAATCCACGGCTTATGGACGCTATATATTCCAGCTGATCCACAGCAGCAGCGGCAAATCCTCTGGCAAGCATTACTGGCGTGCCATGCTCATTGACCTCCAGATCGATTAGTTCTTCCGAGTGTTCTTTTACTAAAGCTGCGAAACGCAAAATTGCTTTTGCCCTGTCAGCTTGCATCATCTTTGACCATACGGGAAGCGCCTGGTTCGCAGCACTTACTGCTTTGTCCACATCCTCCTTACCCGCCAGAGGAACTCTGCCCAGTTCCTCCCCGGTACTCGGATTTACTGTAGCGAATGTCTTGCCTGATTCCGCATCTACCCATTCACCGTTAATAAACATCTTATATTCTTGCATCTTATTCTCCGGATTCTATCATCTTATTCAAAACTTTTCTCTTGGTATATCCGCTTCCTTCATGCTGTCTGCCATTGTCCAGAAGTAGGCCTCACCCGTGTAGATTTGAAATACCACAAGCAGGGGATCCCCCGGCTCTGTAATCCCCATATCTTTAAGGAAGGGCCTTTCTTCAATACATCTTTTGCGTACTTCCATATCCTCAATGATTCTTACTTTTCCTGAAACCCTCATCACCTTTTTGAAATCTGGAGAGCAAAAACATACCTCTATTTTATTATTCTCCTGAATCTGTCTGTATAGCGCCTTAACTGACTGGGATTGGAAATAGAATCCGGTTTCATCAGCGTACCACATTAGTATTGCCCTGACCCTCGGCTGATCCCCTTCCGCAGTGGCGAGATAACATGTAGCGTTTTCATTTGCGAATTTTGCATATTCTTGTAAACCCATTTTCTCCTCCTTACTTATATTCATTGTATACTAAATGTATGGTGATGAAAGCCTGTTTGTCAACCAATCCCTTATCTCTTAATATTAATATAAATGTCAAGCAGTTACTATGGGTGAAACGGAAAAAGAGGTTGACAACTTTCATTCTGTTAGCTACTAAAAAAACGTTCTGTAAAGTCAAAAGCCCATAGGAGGCTGTCCCGGTATATCTTTTTCTCGCACAGCCTCCCAGTTAATCTTGCCGACAGGGAAAGAAATTGGAGAGCATGATGATCAAAAAAGATACTATAGCCTTTATTATTCCGCTCCTCTTCATTTACATAATCTTTGTCATGTTACTGAATGTATCTCAGTCTCAGGCAAAACGGCCCATTATCATCAGGCTTGTTGTACCTGCCGCGGCCGGGGACCCACTCACGGAAAAGGATGAAGAACTGGCAAGGAGATTTAACAGCCGGGTAAAGGGGGAATATAAAATTCAGGTCTTTCCCGGAGAGTCTTTGGCAAAAATACCCGAATATTTTGACGCCGTGAGAGTGGGTGCTATCGAAATGGCCGATGTGGCATGGGGGGTATATTCGGGGCTTGATCCCAGACTTTCCCTCATTGAGACACCCTTTCTGTTCAATAATATAGAAGCAGGGATAGCGGCAGCGAAAAGACTGCTGCCTCTCCATGACAAAATATTGCAGGAAAGATTTAATGCCAAGGCCCTCGGGCTGATAAACTTCAGCGGAATTGAATTACTATCCTCCAGACCGGTAACGAGCCTTGAAGACTGGAAAGGTATGATGGTCGGAGCCATAAGCCCCACAATGGCCAATATGATAAAAGATCTCGGCGGATCGCCCGTAACCGTAATGTGGACTGATCTATATACCTCCCTTCAAAAAGGTGTAATAGACGGGGCTGCAAATGGTACCCATGGCAGTATCGAGAACGGTCTCACAGATGTATGTACTGATGTATCTTATTTTTTTGGGGCAGCGGCCTGGAATGGATATACCATTAATCTGGACCTGTGGAAAAGAATGCCGGCTAATGTCCAGCAGGCCCTCCTTGAGGAGACTGATAGGGCTGTGGACTGGATGCATAAGAAGCTTCTCCAGTATGAGGTGGAAGACATAGAGACCTTTAAAAAACGAGGTCTTCATATCCATATCATCTCTTTTAGTGAACGGGAGAAATGGCGCCAAAAACTCCAGAATTACCAGGAGAAACAGATGTCAAGCATGGGCGAGTTTGGAATTAAGGTAAAAGAAATTGCCGATGATGTGAACAGTAAGAATCCCTACTATGTGAAGAATATAGAGGAATAATAATCACTCATGTTTCGCGGATTTATTAAAAAAGCAGACCGGGTAATTGAACGTGTAAGCTATGCCTTTACAATACTGAGCGGCGTATTAATAGTCCTGATGACCTTTATAACATCTTATGGTGTTATAAGGCGTTATGTTTTTAAAAGCCCCGAGCCCTATTCCTATGAACTCAGCATGATGCTGCTTTTATGGACATTTGTCCTTGCCCTTGCCTATCTGGAAAAACTGGACGGCCATCTCAGGGTGGACTTTTTTGTCGTCCTTCTCCCCAAAAGGATCAGAAATCTTTTTCTGCTTGTTATTGGCCCCCTGCTGGGACTTATCTTCTGCTCTGTCCTTACCTGGGAAGGGTGGATTGTGGCCATGTATTCATTGGAGGTAGGCGAAAAGAGTATGTCCGTCTGGGCCATCCCTCTTTTTCCTATAAAGATTGTTATCCCTATTGGATATGGCCTGTTATGCATTGTTTTGTTATTAAAAATTCTCCGTGAGATATTAAGGATTAAGGAAGATTAAGGGTTGGAGGTTCAGTGGATTACAATACCGCGTCCCTTTTATGTACCGGCCTGATGCTCCTGCTGCTCATAATGGGAGTGCCCATTGCCTATGCCCTGGGTTTCAGCTCAGTACTCATAGGCTATATGGCATTCGGGGGCTTCGCACTGCAAAAGGCAGGCTGGACAACGTTCCAGTTATTGTATAACCTTGCCTGGACACCCCTTCCCCTTTTTATGTTAATGTCCATTATAATCGCTGAAACGGAAATGGGGGAGCACCTATTCAGGGCTGCCAGGAACTGGCTGTCGAGGATTCCCGGAGGACTGATAGTGGCAGGTATCTGGGGAGAGGCCGGCATGGCCGCCGCCCTCGGCGCCAGCGGACCCACAATTATTACTGTGGGAAACGTGGCTATCCCTGAATATGAGAGATACTCCTATAACAAGGCCCTCGGGCTTGGGGCCTTAGTATGCGGAGGAGTACTCGGTCCTCTAATTCCCCCGAGCGCCACCATGATTATCTTCGCCGTTCTATCCAACGTACCGCTTGGACGTCTCTTTATTGCCGGAGTCATACCCGGCATTCTTCTGGCGATAATGCTTTCGCTTGTACCAATAATAATGTGCATACGCAATCCCGAACTGGGCAGAACCGCTGGTGTGGTAACCTGGACAGAGAGGTTCTCCTCTCTTAAAAAGATATGGCCTGTAGTGCTTGTTATGTTCAGTATTCTCGGTTCTATCTATTTCGGTATCGCCACGCCGACCGAGGCAGGTGGTGTAGGTTGCTTTATCGTCCTTGTTGTGGCAGTTCTCTTCTATAGACTTAATCCTAAGGGCCTGTTCAGGGCCCTGGTCAAGACCGCTGTCCTTAACGCCACGATTATGATTATCCTTGTAAGCGCCTCCTTTTTTACCTATGTAATAGGCAGCTCATCTATAGCAGAGAAATTGTCTTTAATGATTACTTCCCTGAACCTTCCCCCATTGGCCGTTATTATAGCAATAATGCTGTTTCTGCTATTCCTGGGGTGCATTATAGACGGCATAACCATAATGATGCTCACGATCCCTATTTTTATACCCATCATAAAGGAACTTGGCTTTGACCCTCTCTGGTTCGGGATATTATTTGTAATAAATATGGAGATTGCGTTAATCACTCCACCCATGGGAATTAACTTTTTTCTTGTAAGAAATACCTTTAATATTGGCAGTGTGGAGCTGATAAAGGGTGTATGGCCTTTTTTAATAGTCCTG
>CAYUYB010000005.1:18524-20832 GCA_964449025.1 uncultured Desulfobacteraceae bacterium | reverse complement strand
TGAAGATACATGTGTTTCTGAATGTCTCGGCAATAATAAGCCACAAAAGAGGAGGATTTTCAAAAACAAGACCTACAATTTCCCTCAAGGTCTTTTTGGGTTGTCTATTTTCCGTTTTGACGGTTTTGTTTTCGGACGGGTCTCCAACAGCCGTAATTCTGTATATATAAAGGTATCCTAATACCATCAGAATTCCATAGATAGCTATCGTGATGGAAAAGCCGATGATCTCGCTGGTCCGTGTACCGAAAAATACAATCATGAACGGACCTGTAACAGAAAAAATCAAATTGGCGGCAGATATCCCCTGCGCTCGGCTAGTGGACAGGATTGTCCTTTCATCCGGCAGTTGAGTGAGACGCCCTACCAGGGCCCCGGTCGCGGCGAATGCCACATTCCATAAAAGATGGCTTGCTAGAAAGCCGAAAATGATAATCGCCGCTGCGATATATTCACCTCCTATTCTCGAAAACTGAAGGATGAATAAAGGGGCGACTATGGGAGGACAGAGCAAAAGCCATGATCGGTATTTTCCTCCGAACTTCAGCGATACACGTTCAAGAACAAACCCGGCCGCGAGGGCGCACAGGATATCGCCGAAACCCGTGACATATAGAATAAGGCTGACAATGATCAACGGGAACTTAGCATAATCGGTAAGAAACGCGGTAAAATAGAATAACTCCATAGAGACCAGCAGGGTGAAAAACATATCCCCGGTTCCGAATGTATAGAGCAAGGACTTCTTTAGTCTCTCCGCCATAGTGACTCCTTAACTAATGCGCAACATTACCGCTGATCCTGCATGATTCCGATTATTAGAAACAATCTTTTTAAACGACTCGCTTTTTTGCGATTGAAGTCTATGGAATTTGCCCTTGTATGTCAAATAAATTGAGGCATAGGGATTATACCGAAGAACCCGGTTGCTGGACTGGGTAAGAATGAACGCCAAGCACACAAATATATTTGACTCCATAGATATACGATACTATAATTCGATCCTATTTTCCCCGGAAATCCATTTGAACGTATCCCGTGGTAAATGCTGAATATGTCATACGGGGGATGCTTTATAGGCTGAGTGTTGAGAAGGAGGAAGTGTTGATGGAAAATGAGCAAAAAGGGCTGCGTGTGAGCAGACGTGGATTTATTAAAACAACCGCTTTGGCTGGTATGGCGGCAACTCTTCCGGCAACAACCCTTGCGGGTCAAGCCGCTATAGGTGGATCCAGACCGAGCCCCTCAGGGAGCAAAAGAAATCTGCTTTTTCTGAGTGATGCGCCAGAAAATTATGAAAGGCTAATTGGGTCGATTAAATCAATAAAGGAATATGAGATTCATGTGATCCCAGTGAAGGTCGATTTTCAAAGACCTAAGGATATCCTCAAGTTTATCCGGGATACAAAGGCTGATATCCTCTTTATCCGGCTACCGGGTGTGGGCCTTTCCTCCAGGCATATCGCTGAAGGCATTGGTACCCTGGATATTCCTGTAATAATTCTTCCTTTGAATCTTGACCTGATCATGTGGGAAACCGACCTGGCGGCATCGTTTCGTATAAAAGAGACGAATGCCCTGCTTGCCAATTCTGAACAGCATGCCATTGACCTAATAAAGATCGTCGCAGCCCCAAGGCCTCTCGAAGGGCAACGGGCGCTTGTATTCGGCGAACCTTTTGGTTCAACTAGTGTGCCGGCGCCCAACCTTAATGAGGATTACGTGTATAGGCGCACAGGAGTTTGGATAGAACACCGGCCCATGGAAGAGCTGAAACAGCTCATGAAAGGCGTTGATGAGGCAGCCGCCAAGAAAGAAATGGACAGATGGAAAAGGGAAGCGACAAAGATCGTTGAGCCTACAGACCAGGCGATTCTTGATTCATCCAAACTCTATGTATTATTGCGATCTATCGTGGATCAGGAAAGACTGTCCGCTATTTCTATAGATTGTTTAAGTTACACCTTTGGCTTCGATACCACACTGCCGACACCCTGCCTTGCATTCACAAGATTAAGGGATGAGGGGATATCCGCCACATGTGAAGCGGATATATGTATGATGCTTTCATCCATGTTATTGCGAGAGATCAGTCAGAGGCCTTCCTACGTATGTAATGTTTCTTCGGTAAATACCCAGACTTCCACCACCATCCTACGTCATTGTGTAGCGCCGACAAAGATCTTTGGCGCAGATGCTCCACCGCTATCGTATAACCTAAGGGATTATCATGGTATGGGGAAAGGCGTGGTGCCTGAAATAGAATACCCGGTAGGCCTTGATGTAACTATGGGGGGATTCAGCAAGG
>CAYUYB010000005.1:0-18514 GCA_964449025.1 uncultured Desulfobacteraceae bacterium | reverse complement strand
AAAATTTCGTGTTATGGCCGGGAAGAATTCAACCGGGAATTGATGATAGGGCTACTCCTTCATTTGAAAACGCCCCACCCGAGATGCAAAAAATGCGCAAGTATTGCTCGGTTAGAGCCGAAGTGAAAATCAAGCACGTCCAGCGTTTTCTTCAAAGCATCGTGGGTATCCATCACATTATGGTTGCCGGAACATATACGAAGGCGATCTATGACGCAACGCTTCGAATGAATGTGGATGTTATCGCTCCGCCCGATCTGACAGTGCCTGAAGTATAAGGAGGATTTATGGAATTCAATTCGTCGCGGAGAAGGTTTTTGAAGGCCGGACTAATTCTGCCCGCATCGGGATTCGCGTCTACAAATAGCCTTTTTGCCTTTTCTAAAACGCCGGATGGTGTTTCTTATCGGGTATTAGGTAAAACGGGTCTGAAAGTGTCGAGTGTTGGTTCCGGTGTCGGCATAGAGCCCGACCCCCAAGTTATCGCGCGAGCCATCGATTTAGGTGTAAATTATTTCGACACGGCCCGTGGCTATGGAAACGGCAACAGCGAGCGGATAACGGGAAGCGCTTTTAGAGGAAAAAGAAATAGGGTT
This sequence comes from uncultured Desulfobacteraceae bacterium, assembly GCA_964449025.1. Classification (GTDB taxonomy): domain Bacteria; phylum Desulfobacterota; class DSM-4660; order Desulfatiglandales; family HGW-15; genus CAYUYB01. Next base: position 17,918 of record CAYUYB010000005.1, on the reverse strand, counting down.
ATACTGGCGACAAAAACCGATGGGAGGACCAAGGCTTCCATATTTAAAGACATGGACGAAAGTCTTAAAGCATTGAATTCAGACTATGTAGATATCTATCACCTACACTCCAGAGATACCCCCGATACGATTACCGATGAAGCCGTAGAGGCTTGTGAAATGCTTAAGGAACGGGGAAAGGCCCGTTTCATCGGCATAAGCACGCACGACGTGCACGCGGTTGCTGATCACATACTGAAGATAGGAAAATTCGATGTTGTGCAGACAACTTACAGTTACGCAATCGGGGGCGCGCCATTGAGGCGGGAGGCCATTGGTAAGTTGTACGCGGCTGGAATCGGCATAGTGGCAATGAAGGTTATTATTGCAGTGGCGGGATTTATACCGAGGGACGTGAATTTGCCCAGAGAGGGGCCGTTGGCTGCTATTAAGTGGGTTCTGTTGAACCCCGCGATATCAACCACGGTACCGTACATGAAGAATATCGCGGAACTTGAAATGAACGTGAGGGCAATGACGGAAGCTTACACCCCTCAGGACGAGAAAATGCTGTACACTCGGAATCAGGAGATCCGTCCGTTTTATTGCCGCATGTGCTATGAGTGCAAAGGAAAATGCCCTAAAGGGGTGCCTGTAACCGATGAGTTGCGTTTTCTGGCATATTACGATTTTGGCGGCAATTTCCAGCAGGCTCAGGAGAACTTCAGGAGTCTGCCGAAAGAGATCAGAAGTGTGCGTTGCAGAGACTGTCCCTCTTGCGTTATCCGGTGCCCAAACGGAGTCGATGTCCGCAACAGGTTGATGCGCGCGCAGGAGCTTCTTGCTTAAGATGCAGTGATTCTTTTCCCTTGACCTTAAAACCGATTTTTTCTTATAGTTTTCAGACAAAAAGCAAGGTTTTACCACCTGAATCAACCCTATATATGGAAAGGAGAAAACAATGAAATCCCGTAAAGACAATGACATAAACACAAGCAGAAGAGGGTTTTTCAAGGACGTGACCGCGGGAGCGGCGGGAGCGGCCATCGCCAGCGCTTTGGCTACATTGGGCGCTCCAGTTGTCGCAGGCGCGCAGGAAGAGGAGCGGGCCTCTTCCCCTTTTTTCAAAAATCCTCCACCGTGGCCGAAGGGTACGACGGGAGGCAAGTATGACCATTTATTCAGTACACAGCTCAAGGAGAATTCCATTACGGATGTGGTCGCCGGGCCCCAGGCCTATTTTCGAGGCGGTAGCGATCTTCCCGGAGCAAAAATCAACATGGGCTGGCAAATGTTCGTAAAGCCATACAGGCTAGAGTTGGAATCTCATCACCATGATACTGATGAATATTTGTTTTTCCTGGGTGCAACATTGCCGGATCTCGTGGGCTCCTTCGACGCGGAAATTGAGTTCTTTATTGGTGAAGAGTATGAAAAGCACACCATTACGCAGGCCACGGTTCTCTATATCCCGGCGGGGTTAGAGCATAACCCTTGTGACATCAAGAGAGTCGGTAAGCCAATGATGTTCAGCGCGCTTCTGTTGGCGCCCTACTTCAATGGGGTATACCAGACGCAAGGTTATATGGAATTTAAAGGTATGCCTAAAATCAAATAAATCTTCACTGTGAATGAATGCGTTTCAACGCTTTTTGAGTCTCCGACCCGGATTCGGAGACTCACAGATTTTTATGGACTTAAAAAATACCTGTCTATATTTGAGTAAAGGCGAAAAGAATAAAGTTTTCCCTGTTATCTAACCTGTAGAGACAGAGGAGATGCGATATGAAAAGGGTCTTTTTTTTTCAGTTCTTATTTTTTTGCTTCCGGTTATTGTAATGGCTCAATCCATGGAAAGAGATGTTTTTGAGACTTCTGAAGGGGACTTAGAGATTTATTTCGTTGGTCATGCTTCTCTAATATTTAAATACAGAGGAAAGACCATCCACATCGATCCTACGAACATGGTTGGAGATTATTCCAAGTTACCCAAAGCGGACCTTGTTTTTATTACACATGAACATGGCGATCACTTCGATCCCAAGGCGCTTGAGCAAATCTCCACAGCTGAGACCACCATCGTTACTACCCCGACCGTTGCCCAGCAATGCGAGAACAGCATTGTCATGCAAAACGGTGATAGAAATACGATAGAAGGACTCCCAGTCGAGGCGGTGCCGGCCTATAATATTGTTCATGAGCGAAGCAAAGGCGTACCTTTCCATCCAAAAGGCATCGGGAATGGATATGTGATCTCGTTTGGGGATATGAGGGTTTATATTGCCGGCGATACGGAAAATATCCCCGAGATGAAAGTCCTTAAAAATATCGATATAGCTTTTCTTCCCATGAATATCCCGTATACCATGACCCCCGAGATGGTTGCTGACGCCACAAGGTCCTTTAATCCGAAGATACTGTATCCCTACCATTTCAGCGAAACAGATACCTCCAAGATTGTAGATCTTCTTAACAATGAAAAGGTGGAGGTTCGTATTCGCAACATGAAATAGAGGAAATAATTTGTAATTACTCCGCTTCAATTTTCTAGAGACCTGCTAGGCCTCCTATTGGTCCAAGATTCATGGATTGCAATGCTGAATTGGCTACTATTACCAATGGTACTTTCGTCTTAAGCCTTTCAAACAACATGTTCATGCCGTGAAACTAAAGAGAGATAGGATTATTTGCGTCTCGCGGGCGGGCTAGGGTGAATTTTACCGGCATTAATAACAGCTTTGGGATTTTTGCTAAAAATCGATTGGAGGATTATGCCTGCCACGATAAGTATAAGTCCCAGGAGTGTCGCTATCCTGATCTGTTCACCTAAAACAAGCTGTATCATTAATAGAGATAGGAACGGAGTTGCGAAAGCTAGGCTGGTCACCTTTAACGTGGTCCTGCTTAATCTCAAGGCGGATGACCAGAGCACGAACGTTATTCCCATCTCAAAGAGCCCGACATAAACAGCACCAGCAAGTCCCTTAAGGCTGATTTCAAATGCCGGGTATACGATATAAGTAATTACGCTCAAAACCGGCAAGGCAAGTATAAAACTCAGAAAGAGGATCACTGTTAAATCACTTTCCACCTTGACATTAATAATCCAGAATAGCGCCCAAATCAGTGTGCTTGCTAACGCAAATATAACACCTGACGGATCCACAGACTCCAAGGTGAATATGTTTCCATGTTTAGCTATAATGATTACCCCAAAGTAAGCGATGCTTATTGACATCAGTTCGAAGATCCGGACTTTTTGCTTAAGCATGAATATGGATAATACTCCCAACATAATGGGCCAACTATAATTGATTGAAAGGGCGTCTTGCGCTGGTAGGCGGTCGTAAGCTTCAAATAAGGTGACGTAGTATATGCAGGGGTTAAGCAAGCCTAATAACAGGCAAATTGGCAAGAGTTTTTTCGCATCTCTTAAGAGTAGCTGAATTTTATTCTGCGCAACCAAAACAGCGAACAGCACTGCGGCCGAAATCACACTGGCTAAAAATACTAGTTGAAGAGGCTCAAGGTAGCGCAGGGAAAGCTTAAAAGCTGAGGCCACCGTAGACCATAAAAGAACGGCTCCTCCGGCGAATAAATATGCACGGGTCTGCTGATGCATAGATTGTTTTCATCTGTTTGATAAAGGAGTTAATCTCATCCACCTATTTCCTCATCCGTTTTGAAGTCCTATAAACCGCAATTATCATAGTATACCATTTCAGCCAAATTTCCGACTATTTTGGCATTTGATGGATTAGCGTCGTAACGCGTCACTATCATGTCATAAATTGTGAGAGATCGAAAGGGATACCAATGACATCCTTTATCGGCATCTCCGTTTTCTATCGCGATGCGGGAGTATGCCATCGCAAGGTTAGCCCCAGATTAAATATCGATATCCAGGAAAATGCGAATCAACAGGCCGATCAGGAAACTCAAGGCCGCGACGCCAAGACTTAATCCCGCCATCTCAAAAAACCGTTTTTTAAATAGTTCGTCCTTGGCCACAGAGATATAATAATTGAACAGGGCGATGATCAAGACGGCTTCTACCAATGTGCAGCCCAAACACAGGTAGTAGTTAGAAAGAATCAGATAGGGCAGGACGAGAATAATTACCGTGACAAGATATGTCAGACCCGTGTAAATAGAGGCTTTTATGGGGTTCTTGACGGTTTCTTCCGCCTTTGTTGATAAATACTCCGATGCCCCCATGGACAAGGCGGCTGCGATACCTGTGACCGAACCGGTCAGGGCTATCAGCTTGGTGTTTTGCAGCGCCAGGGTCAGGCCTGCGAGTGCCCCGGTCAGTTCCACCAGTGCATCATTAAGTCCTAGCACAATTGACCCAGCGTACCGAAGCCTTTCTTCGTCCAGTAGCTGCAGCAAGGCCGCTTCATGCTGATTCTCCTCAGCTATGATGTCCGCCGCTTCGGGGATCACCCCTCGCAGTTTCTCGTAATTCTCCTGGGCATCTTCCTCGCCTCGCTCCATCAGCTTGATACCGAAGGTAAATCCGAAGACAAGACTGATCAAGTAATATTTCCATATCCTCCATCGGTCGGGTGGCACATCCCGGCGAGTATGGCTTCGCCATATATTATAGTGCCTTAGCTCTTCCCGGGCAATGTTATCCAGGATACGCCGGTTTTCAGGGTCCCCGACTTTCACGGCCAACCTATTGTATATATGATGTTCTGTGATTTCATTCCTTTGATAGGCTATTATCTGGCTGCGTATGTCCTTGTTAATATCCATCCTATATTGTCCTTTGTTTGAAGAGGGGCGTCCTTAAATCTTTACCATAGCGGCTTGTGAGATTTCATGGATATCACTAAGCCTCGAAACCTGCAACATGAAAATAATATCTTAGGGATAAGAGAAGCCGTGATATGAAGAGGATATCCGGGAGAGACACCAAGTGCTCATTATTGCTGGCGCGCCCAGGGTGATTCGAACACCCGACCTACGGATTCGTAGTCCGTCACTCTATCCAACTGAGCTATGGGCGCTTCTTCCCCTCAGACATAATGACCGGGAAATTACCGGATGGTCAATTGCTTACTACAAGCCAGTTTATGACCAAGGGACCATGGTTTGTCAAGATATAATTACTATAACATACAACAGGTCTTAATGTTTTGACCCTCCCTCTGTTTTGGTTTGCGGGTAATGCTCACCTTTTAGGCGTGGTGAATGATAGGGGATTAGTGGAATATTGGTGTGAAAAAGGCTGCCCACGGTTTTTATAAGGAACCAGAACACCAGCAATGGTAAAAGAATAACTTGAATCAAAAAGATACCGATGTACAGGAAGGTAAGTCTCAGGAGGTTTTGTATTATATCCCCCATATTCCTAAGTGTTGCCGCAAGCGCGTCTTTGAACTCCATTGATTTTTTTTTAAGAAACGAGGCGCTGTTCTGGACGGTTCCCAGGACACCATCAATATCCGGGAGTGAAAAATCCGTTAATTTATCGATCTCGGTAGAGTAGAGGGTGAGTTCTTTATTGGCGTCCGATATTTGATCAGTGAAAAAATGTTTGTTAACAAACTCATTTGCCACAGATGATATGGGGAGACAAAAGCGAAGGACTAGGATTATTAATAGAAAGCGCATTATGGATTTTTGTAAGGATATTATCCTTTCGTTGTTGAACCATATCAGGAAAGACAGGACTAGGACAAATATAGAAAGTATAGGGGCCGCAACGGATACGCCTATTTCATATGCCAGTTTCTCGACCCCTAATGCGGTAATCGCCGTTACAAGCACATCTGACAACCGCTCGGTCATATCATCAATTGGATCTAAGGCTTGTCCCACAGCCAGTGATACCCCTACACCAGCGGGTTCGAGCTGGAGACTCGAGTCCTTGACAATTGAAATAGAGGCGTTGATAACCCTGCAGGTGGCATAGGCTACTCCCGCTTTGGTTATTGATTCACGAAAGTAGGCGTCGGTAGTGGTGTCCAGAACCGGGATCTTTATTCCGGAGGAAAACCACAGCAATATTGCCAGCAAAACCCCGATAGAGGATTTCACTATCTTTTGTTTTGTCGCTGATTTCATTTTGCGTTAGGCCCAGCAATGTTTTGAATGACCCACATTAGTGGCGCTACCTCGGCACAAAAACAACCTTCCAATTATGATTGAATAATTCATATTATAACATTAACATAGCAGACATATCTACTGAAGGCAAATTATTGTGGAGAAGGTGTGGCTACATGGTTGCAGTGAGCCGGGTAATTTACAAATATGTGCTCACGGCGCCTTAGCCGTGCATCGCAAACCTGATAACTCCCTATGTAAAAGAGCACGGGCTGAGTTTTATGTGTCTGATACTTTCCGGCCTTAATAGCCATCCGGAATATAAACTCATCCTTATAGGCAACAGGGATGAATACTATGATAGGCCTGCGGCACCAGCGGCATTTTGGGATGAAGCCGCTCATTTGCTGGCGGGGAAAGACTTGGTGGCTGGGGGGACATAGTTCGGTGTCACAAAAAGCGGCCGGCTGGCAGGGGTCAGCAATTATCAAGAAGCTAATTCTCTTAAGAAAAACGCGCCTTCAAGGGGCAGGCTCGTTAGCCAGTTCTTGCTTGGGGAGGAAGCCCCGCGCACATATCTGGATAATATAATAAAAGATGCGCACTGATATAATGGGTTCAATCTCATTCTTGGGCGGAAAGATGAACTTTTTTGGTATTCCAATAGGGCCGAGGGAATTAGGGAGTTGAGCCCGGGAATATACGGCCTGAGCAATCACCTCTTGGATACGCCTTGGCCCAAGGTGGTGAAAGGAAAAGACGAATTCTTTGACATGCTGGGTGATCGCACCGCTCCCAGTGACAGTGAGCTCCCGGACACGGGTATGGGCCTGCAACGGGAGCGAATGCTTTCTCCTGTTTTCGTATCGAGTCCCGACTACGGCACGCGCTCCAGTACGATCCTCTTGATCGACCAAGATGATTCCGTTACGTTTATGGAAAAGACATTCAACGGTGAAACAACCCGTGCTTCAACGGTCGGATACGATTTCCGGATCGAGTAAACGATAGGTAAAGGCTTGAACGATGTCCACCCACCGCCAAAGATTGAGGGAGCTGCTTTCGCAGGGCGGTTACACCCTTCAGGAGTTGTCCGCGGAGGCGCATCTTTCCACGAAAGAGGTGTTACATCACCTCGAACATGTCAGAAAAAGCGTGCGGCCGCCGTTGAAATTTATTGTAGAACCTGCCATGTGCCTGAATTGCGGATTCGTGTTCAAGGAAAGGACAAAGCTTAATTCACCGAGTAGGTGTCCCAGATGCAGACAGAGCCATATCAGGGAACCGGCCTACAGAATTAAGTAAGGTGTTAGCAATTAGCTGTTAGCGGTCAGTTATAGAATATTGTGGTCTTATGCTGAATTTCTGTTTCTTTTTTTGACTAATTCAATAAAGGAGTTTAAGGAACGGGTGGACCCGAAGGCTTCGGTATATAGTTTTTCACTCCAGATGGTAAGCCCCAATTTGAATATGTGATGGATGAGATCATCCGTGGCCTCGGGGCCCTGGGACTTCAGGACTTGCAGGAGCAGGTCCTCAGGGATATTGATGGGGTACACGGATGTGGACGAGTCATTATCCGATTTGAGATAATCCTGAATGCTCTTGAGAATCCTCAAGTTTTTATATTTTTTTTCGTATTCTTTTTGATCCATTCTTTTACCTCAGGTTTTTGTAATTTATTCTAACATAAGAAAAGGAGGAAGTCAAAAAACCAAGCAAAAGCGCGTCTTGGGTCGCGAATCATTTAAGAAAGGTCCTCACTTTGTATTCTTTTTCGCTTATTATGAATCTTACTGATCCGGATTGATCAATGCGTATTATCTCGCATCCCTCATCCTCCAGCCTTTTTATGGTTTCAGTGTGGGGAAATCCGAAGCGGTTTCCTTTACCCGATGAGATTACACATATCTCCGGCCGCACCGCTTCAAGAAACGGGCCGGTGCTGGAATTCTTGCTGCCGTGATGAGGAGCGAGCAGGATATCGCTCTTGAGGGAGTTACTCATGCTAGAGGCCAATGATTCTTCAGCCTGCGTTTCAATATCACCTGGAAAGAGCAGGGATGTGCCATGGTATGTGATTTTTAGCACTAGGGAGTTATTATTAAGGTCCGCGGCGTCATAGGAGGACATCCCGGCCTGTTTCACCAGGTCAGACGGGTGTAATAACCGGATCTTCACACCCGATATATCTCTTCCTTCATAGAGATCAGGGGGTAAGAGCATCTTTATCCGGTTTGACTCAATGATTTCCATTAATTTTTGATATGACGGCGTGTCAATACTATCTCCATTATGCCAGAATTCCTCTGGACCGAAATTGGATGCGATAAAAAGCAGGCCGTTCATATGGTCATGATGGGGATGGCTTAGTACTATATAATCCACCCGAAGGATCTTTGAATGAAAGAGGAAAGGGGCAACCACCATCTTGCCCGCGTCGAAGGTGCTCATTTGAAAGCCTCCCCCGTCTATCAACATCCTTTTCTCACCTGGAAATTGTATTAACGCGGAATTGCCTTGTCCCACATCCAGGTATGTTACCCGTAAATCAGGATTATAGCGTGTCTGATATACCCAATATGAGATATCCACGCAGGAGATCAATATAAGAATAGCAAGACCGACCTTTGCCCATGGCCTCCCCTTGATAAAATAGGCGAAAAATAATATGCCGTAAAATAGTAAGATTTCGAATGTATTAGGTGTTACGACCCAGAAAGATGCCCAGTCCAGATTGGACCAGAACCGGATGACCTCTATCATTCCGGTCAGCGCCCAAGAGCCCAGGCCAATCGTAAAATCGGCAAGCGATGGCGATACATACAGGATAAGGGATGAAAGAAGTCCCAGTGGCAGTATCCACAGTCCCAGCAGCGGAACGGTTGTCAGATTGGCCGGAATAGTCACAAGGGATATCCTGTTGAAATATAAGGTTGTAAAGGGCATGAGGAAGATGACAGCACAAAGGGTTACGACGATTAACCCTATAACATACACATAAATGCGGCTTAGGATGTTTTTTCGTCCTGATGACGCGAAAGGATTGGGTATCCTCTTCATGATGTCGGGGACGAACCATAATATCCCTATGACCGCGACGAAGGATAACTGGAAGGAGAGACTAAAGATTGCGTCCGGATCTATGACGAGGACCATAAAGGCGGCAAATGCCAGGGTGGACCATGTCTCCTTTTCACGTCCGATTATCATTGAAAAGAGGAAGATAAGGACCATTATCATGGCCCTCTGGGTGGAAACCTGAAAACCGGCCATGCATGCATAAACGATTACCGGAAAACAGGTAATAATTGCTGCCGCTTTTCGGATATCTATCCACAGCGCCAGTCGGTAGGATAGCGACATAAGCCACCTGAACAACGAGAAAGATAACCAGGCAATAAGTCCTATATGTAACCCGGAAACAGCGAGGATATGTCCTAGGCCGGTTATATTAAAAGGTTCCCGGAGTTCAGGGTCTATACCTTGTCTTTCACCCAGGATGAGCGCGCTGTAGAGGCTCTGGTTGGGTTCAGAGAGGTTCCGGGCCAGGAAATCTCTTACTGGTCCGCGTATTTTTTCAATTATGTCAAGGGGGAAACCCAGAGGACCTTTTCCCATAGGAATTATGTACCTTCCGTCCGAGACGGAAGCCCCGCAAGAAAAATCCTTAATTTCCATCGCCAGTTTATAGTCATAATTACCCGGGTTGTTGAAATTATTAAATGTGCGTAAAGTTGCGGGAAAACGTATCCTCTGACCCGGCAGGAAATAGACGGGATTACCGTATACGGTCACGAAGACCTTTTCGTCTATTGTTCTTGCGCCGTCTTCAGTCAACAGATTCCTGGCCTTAACCTCCAGCCTGGTCATTGTATCATGGGTAATCCTTGATGGACTCAGCACTGTTCCCTCCAGCACCACTTTCTTGCGTTCTTGGGCAGGCTTTAACAGGTCTGAATGACCTACAGTGTTCAACATAAGCAGAAGTCCCAGGAGAAAAAATATGGCAAGAAAGAGATAACGCCTGAATATGGACGAGACGATAAGGGAGCTTATCAAAGGCAGTGTTATCAGGATGAAGAGGGGAAATATAAGGGTTTGATAATACGGGAGGATCATCCTGCCCATCAATATTCCGGCTGAAAGAGAGAGAACGGCCGGAATCAATGGACGGTGAGACATCTCAGGATTTTTCTCTCCAGACCCTGGCACCCAGGTCTTGGAATTTTCTTTCCAGTGACTCGTACCCCCTGTCCAGATGATAGATCCGATTTACTTCAGTCCTGCCGTCCCGGGCTACAAGTCCGGCCAGTATAAGGCTGGCGCTGGCACGAAGATCCGTGGCCATAACGGGGGCTGCCAGAAGCCTGTCCTTACCTCGCACGATGGCCTGGTTGCCGTTTATAGTGATATCCGCTCCCATTCTCTTTAATTCGCTGACGTGTATAAACCTGTTTTCGAATATTGTTTCTTCTATCACGCTTGAACCCCTGGCTATACACATAAGCGCCATAAACTGGGCTTGAAGATCGGTGGGAAAACCTGGGAAGGGCATGGTCTTCATGTCAGTGCTTTTTATTATCTCCGGACCCTTTACGAACAGGTAATCGTCGGTTATTTCTATATCCGCTCCGACTGATCTCAACTTTTCAATGACAGCAGACAGATGATCGGGACGAGACCCGAATATTTTTATCTCGCCTTTGGTCATTGCCGAAGCTATCATAAAGGTCCCGGCTTCTATCCTGTCAGGGATGATATTATGCTCGGCGGGTGTGAGGTTCTCCACACCGTTAATTACAATCATATCCGTTCCGTCCCCTTGTATCCGCGCGCCCATGCTCCTGAGCATACGGGCCAGGTCGGTTATTTCGGGCTCTTTAGCCGTGTTTCTTAGGATGGTCCGTCCTTTTGCCTTTACGGCTGCCATCATAATATTCTCCGTACCCGTTACCGTGGGAATGTCGAAAAAGATATCAGCGCCCTTTAGGCGGTCGGTTTTGGCATTTATATATCCGTGATCCAGAGACATATCCACCCCCATGGCGGCCAAGGCCTTGAGATGGAGATTAACCGGCCTGGCCCCTATGGCGCATCCGCCGGGCATGGATATCCTGGCCCTGCCTGTACGGGCCAGAAGGGGTCCCAGAAGCAGTATAGAAGCCCGCATGGTTTTTACAAGGTCATACGGCGCCTCACACTCATTTATATTTTCGGAGTTTACGCTCAGAGTGTCATTGTCTTTCCGGAAGTCTACCCCTATACCGGACATAATAGATTCTATTGTAGTGATATCTTTGAGTGAAGGTGTATTGCGAATTCTGTGCCATCCGCCCGTCAGGAGGCAGGAGGCTATTACCGGAAGGGCGGCATTCTTAGCACCGCTGAGCCTTACATTGCCTCTGAGGGAGACACCGCCCTCAATTATTATTTTGTCCATGCGGAATTTCTCCGGTAAGATATCGGGATAATCTTAAAATTATTGACCGTTTTCTCCTGGCAAAGGGGGAAAGGATCAAACGCTATGATTGTCCGGGATTATGGATGGAAAATAGTCTATAATAATGATCAAGTATAGTCAATCTGCTTGGTTCTGCCGGCTTAGTCATGAATTGACTTAGTGGCAGGACTGGTGAGAAAAATCCTGGGAATTGGAGATGGAGAGGAGGCAAAGAGATTTGGCACCTGCTGAGACCAGGTTTCTAGCTGACGCAATGTTAGGTAAGCTTGCTAAATGGCTGAGGGTAATGGGTTTTGACACCCATTACCAGCCAGTATATGAAGATGAAACTATCAGAAAACTCGTCAATGAAGGGCGCCTGCTCCTGTCGAGAAATAACGCCATTGTCGAGAGGTATCCCCGTGCTCTGCTTATCGTTTCGGATAAGGTGCCCTCGCAATTGGAAGAGATAATGGCCCGGGGATATCTTGATCGGGATATAAAAAAGAGATGGTTCACCCGCTGTTTAGTGTGCAATACTCCTTTAGAAGAGGGTTCACTTGAGGATGCGAGCAAGAATATACCGGACTACATCCTTCATCAGAATATAAAGGAATTATATTTCTGTAGTTTATGCAGGCGTTATTTCTGGCCCGGCAGCCACAAATGGAAGATGGTCAATCAACTAAGGCGCTGGGGATTTATCGATTGACTCTGTTGTTTAATACCCCCCCTTGCACGTAAACGAATACGAGCAGAAACTCACAAAACGTTACTTCTATTCAGGCAGTTTATCTCTTTTTTCTGGAAGTAGCCTTTTTCTTTTTAGCCTTGGCTTTTTTCTTCGGCTTTGCCTTTGAGGCAACCTTAGCCTTTTTTAGCGCTGCCTCTAATTTTTTAATATTGGCGTTGGTAGATGTGACTTCTTTGTTCAATTTTGTTAATTTTTTCTTTGCCTGCCCCATTCTGTATTTAATTTGATTAGCTGTAGCCATAGTATCTCCTTTGCTTTAGTTTAATGTGATATGATTATTGCTTTGTATATATATTAGATAAATTATAAAAAGTCAAGAAAATATGATCCTTGGAGGATAGTTCAATCGTAAATTATGGCAAGTATCTAAACGTTAAAGATGATGGCCTCTAATCACGGTAAGTGTATGTCATGTATAAGATGATGCCTGATTCATGTTATGTTAGTAATTATAAAACCTTTACCAGTATTGATTCTTAAGCATTTCAGAGATTGTTTATTGATTTCTAAAGGCAAGGCGCGGGTTATGGTTGATTTAAATCCTTCCATTTTATAATCACACATTTATATTTGCAGTTAACATTGAATTGATAAAAAAATTTTTTTCCATTAAGATAAGATAGTAACAGATTTAAAAAGAATGTTGATTGAAAGGAGGTGAAGATATTTTTCTGAAGAGCGTGATGTCAAACCTTATAACTTAATAAGGAGGGAAGATATGGCTGGGAGCACATATAAGATTATTGAATTGGTTGGAACAAGCGATGTGTCATGGGAAGAAGCAGCTAGAACCGCTGTTGAAACAGCGGGAGAGACCGTTAAGGATCTGCGAATCGCGGAAGTAACTAAAATGGATCTCACCATTGAGAACGGAAAGGTAAAGAGCTATAGAGTAAGAATTAATGTGTCATTCAAATACCAGAAGAGCTAGACTTCATTCCATATCAGGGTCTGGGGTCGTCACTCGACAGTCCTCGGGCCCTGATGATTTCGATATGGTAAATCCTACAATCTTTTTATGACCTTCCTGTCTTGTGGGGGAAAGGAGGGCTGTTTTTTTAACACGGCCAAGGTTCTGCCGGACCTCACGCCGGGAAGAGAATAGGGTATTAATCGATCCACCATAAGAGATTTGTCTTGCATCGCGTATCTGCTCTTTTTAAGCGATATTTCCGCCTTGTCGCCTAAAAAGCCTATCATTATGCCGTCACCGGATAAAAATGGTGAAAGCCATCCTATGATTAGCTCAAGAGGGGCCAGGGCGCGGGCCGTGATAAAATTATAGCCGTCCGGATGGAGCTTAACGTTACCTTCTATGCGTCCGTTGATAACCTCAATATCGTTTAATTGAAGTAAACGGATAACTTGTTTTAAGAAACTTGTTTTTTTATGATTGGCCTCCAGAAGAACAGTTTTGAGGCGGGGGCGGCAAATCTTAATAATAAGCCCTGGGAATCCTGCACCTGAACCCACATCAAGCAACTTGCCGACCTCCGGGATGAAAGTGAGGGGGATGAGCGAATCGAGAAGAAGTTCGTTGATTATCCTATCTCGATCCGACAGACCTATGAGGTTCATACCCTGATTCCAATCAAGGAGTTCCGCCATGAATGTATCCAGAAGGGACAGTTGATGCTGTGATAAACATATACCAAGATCGATGGCGTTCCGGCTCAACCGCTCCTGATCCCGCTTGTTTAAAATCAGATTATTATCCTCCTCTTTATAATGCCGACGGCTTCCTCCGGATCATCAGTAAGATGAAATATATTAAGGTCTGATTCTGATATCGACTTCTGTTTTAACAGGGTGCCTCTTATCCAATCGATAAGACCTTTCCAGTATTCCGAGTCGATCAGAATGACAGGAAAGGATTTTATCCTGCTGGTTTGAATCAGTGTCAAGGCCTCGAACAACTCATCAAGGGTACCGAATCCCCCTGGCATTATGATATAGGCGACAGCGTATTTAACAAACATGACTTTTCTTATGAAGAAATATTTGAAGTCGAGTCTGATATTGGCGTATTTGTTGGGCTTTTGCTCGCGGGGCAGATGAATGTGAAGTCCCACGGATTTGCCTCCCGCCTTAGCCGCTCCCTTATTCGCTGCCTCCATAACTCCACCCCCGCCGCCGGAGACAATATTGAATCCGTTTTTTACCAGCAGTTGGGCCAGCTTTTCGGTCATTTTATAGACGGCGCTATCGGGGCGTGTTCGGGCTGAGCCAAAAAAAGTAACAGCGGGGTATACGTCTGGCATGGTTTCAAAGCCTTCCACAAATTCGGAAAGGATAAGAAACATCCTCCATGTGTCTTTCAGGGTAAGCTCGTCAACGATATACTGGTTTTCTGTCATCTCTGAGACCTCTCTTGTGTTTATCAGGAAAAGTAAATCCGGGCCCGAAGGGCATACATTTAATGGACTATTATAATTGATAAAATATACCTTATTTTATAAGTTGTTTGCAAGCGCCAAGGATTCAGGGACATCCGTCGGACAGCTTATACGCCTTAGACGGGAATGCGCTAAAAGAACAAGTTTGTGGCCCTGAATAAAATCTAATTGATTTTTCAGGTTATTTTGTTTATTTATAACGCATACGGGGTTGCTAAAAAATCTTTCTTGCCGTAAGCCGGCCGAAAAAGCGAAGATCTATCGTGCGGGATGACAATTAACCTTGAACACATAAACAGGGAGGAATTTTTTGCCAGGCTTGGGTCTGAGGAAAGACCATGGCAGGCTAATTATCTGGCGATGTATTCCAGCTGGGTCAACGGCGTTGTTACCGATCCATCTCTCATGCTGGTTCCTGCCGATGACCATCTGGTTCACCGAGGTGATGGGGTTTTCGACGTATTAAGGTGTGTAAATGGCAAAATCTATCAGATGGAAGCGCATCTTAAGAGGCTTGAGTCTTCTGCCGGGGCCATTTCCCTCAAGTTCCCCAGGGAGTATGATCGAATCAGGGATATCATTAAAAGGCTTGTCCTGATAGGGGGTGAGAAGGAATGTATTATACGAATAATAATTTCGAGGGGGTCTGGAGGATTTTCCACGAACCCCTTCGAATGTCCTGCAAGTCAGCTATATATCATCATAGTGGGGTATAATAAGGTGCCTGACGTGGATTACAGAGAAGGTATTGCTTTAGCGTTGAGCAGTGTGCCAGCCAAGAAATCGTTTTTTGCTTCTATAAAATCGTGTAATTACCTCCCTAACGTCTTGATGAAGATGGAAGCAATCAATAAGGGCTACAAATATTCAGTTAATATTGATGATAATGGATTTGTGGGTGAAGGATCTACGGAAAATATCGGTATTGTGTCGAAGGATGGTTACATCAAGATCCCACCCTTCGAAAATACCCTCGCAGGGACGACTGTAATGCGTGTTGCGGCTCTGGCAGATATTCTCGTAAGAGGTAAAATTATCAAGGGAGTTCGTTTTGAAAACATATCACCCTCAGATATCCTTTTTTCCTCGGAGGCTATGCTTATGGGGACATCCATAAATATACTTCCTGTGGTTAATTTTGAGGGTAAGTTAATCGGTACCGGTTCTCCCGGCAATGTCTATTCGAGTTTGTCGGATCTCTTGCGCAAGGATATGTATGAGAATACCGATCTGTTGACCGAGATAGAATGGAAATCCTAAACCGATTTGAAAAGGCCGGCTTGTGGGTCGCGGGCCGTAAACGGACTCAGGATTTTGTGACAAAAAGGAGTACCATGACTAATCGAGAGACATCAGGAATAGTACCAAGTACTTTTTAATGGAGGGGATATGATAGCGTTCGACTTGAGGTGTTCGAGAGATCATATTTTTGAGGGATGGTTCGATAATATAGAGGCCTTTGAGGAACAGAACGCAAAAAATATGATCAGTTGCCCTCACTGCGGTGATATTAATATAACAAGAGTATTGTCTCCGGTTGCCGTTAGAACTGTATCCCGACCGGTGAAGGAGGTAGGAGGAGACAACCCACCATTAGACTATAAAAGGCTTGCGAAGCAGATGTTAGATTATATCAATAAAGAATTTGATGATCTTGGTTCGAATTTTACTGAAGAGGCATTGAAGATACATTATGGTGTGGCTGAAGAGAGAAATATAAGGGGGACGGCAACCGAATCGGAAGAGACTCTGTTAAGGGAGGAGGGTGTACAGTTTTTTAAGCTTCCTTACCCGATAAAGGATGCCCGCAAAAAGCATTGAAAAATGTGTCCTTATCAGCAAGGTCATATTATTACCGGCTGAGGATGAGGAGCACTACTGATTGACTTCTTGGTCCATAACATATATGTATCTATAATGCCATGTTTCTCCGGGTTATATTCCTGAAATCGGAGGATACTCGCGATGAGTTGCTGTCTTTTCTTAATCTTACCTGGTCTTTTCGGGAGCTTGGGTAATGGGGAAAAAACATAAAAAGGTAATTATTATTGTAATCAGCATTATCATTGTAAGCATGTTTCTGAGCATCTACATAACCGTCGAGGAAAAGATGCCAAGCAATGCGGTTGTGGTGGTTACTGTTGAAGATAAATTATACCACTCCATCCACTTTGACTATATTTGTGTAGAAGGCAAAACAGCCAAAACTATGACCCTCTCAGAGGCTCAGACTAAAGGCTATAAACCCCATAATTATGATCAGGAGCTCGGTTATTTTAGAGGGAACAGGCGTTTTCTGTTTCATCATGTGTTATCCAAACTTGGGATGACAGTGAACAGTCGATGGGACAAAGAAGGTAACTGGTTATGGTAGACTCCTATAATCCCTCTCCCTTTGATATCATCAACGGTGGAGTGAGGTTAACAGCATAATTCGTCAACTCTGCTAAATTAAATATACATATTTCCAGGTTATTATCGATATAGCTCTCCAGGAGGAATGAGTTAAATATCCATGTGTATCAGTTTTTTGGCGCCGGAGCTATGATTTATGGACCTTGTTTCATTCGGATTTTCTGATCCCGGTAGGACTCACGATCACAACGAGGATAGTTTTATCTGCAATAAGGATGAAGGAATTTTTGTTGTGGCAGATGGGATAGGTGGTCAGGCCTATGGCGAAGTAGCGAGTAAACTGGCTGTCAACAGTGTGGAGGAATTTATCATAAATTCGCGGAAAAACCCCGAAATGGTATGGCCTGTCAAACATAGAAGGGATTTGAGTCTAGAGCAAAACCGGCTTTTGGCCGCGACTTTTTTTGGAAATCGCAGGATACAAGAATTCAGCAATAATAATCTCTCCATGAAAGGTATGGGAACTACCCTCCTGGGCGCTGTTACAGAAGGAGAAAACCTTATTTTTGTTAATGTAGGCGACAGCCGTTTGTATAGAATAAGAGATGGAAAAATAGAGCAGATGACCAAGGATGATTCCCTCATAGGGGAAGGGCAGAGAGATGGCCTGATTAGCAAAGAGGAAGCCCGAAAGCATCCGAAGAAGCATATATTGACCAGTGCTCTGGGCCATCTAAAAAGCAGTCGGGAGATTGATGTTTCCATTGCCGAAATAATTCCCCAGGATATATATTTGATCTGTTCTGACGGTTTGCATGTCATGCTTGACGATCATAGAATACTGGAGATCATAACCTCTGTTAAAGACAGGTCGCTTTATAAGATTGGGTTTTCATTGGTTTTGGAGGCTAACCTCGCGGGAGGGTTGGATAAT
>CAYUYB010000004.1:7405-21285 GCA_964449025.1 uncultured Desulfobacteraceae bacterium | reverse complement strand
AGGAGAAAATAGGACATGCATCCACTGAAAAGGCTTGTTTACCCTCGGGATGTTAACCGGACCGTGCAATAAGCCCTTGGGGATATAGACAATGGAGGTGGTGTCAACTATATGTTTTTCCCTCTCCTCACCCAAATATATCTCGATTTCGGCATCGAAATCGTAGTAATTTTGCGGATTACTGCCAAAGATGAAAAAGATTTCGTCGCCATCGTGGGTATGCGGCTGGTGAGGGAATGAAGTCGGTTCGGTGATACAAAGTAGTTGGACCTCAACAGGAAAATTGGGAAACGGGGCACCATAGCAACCTTCTTCAGCGCAGATGTGCAGCATCGGCGTCATTCCTCTTTCTAATGGTTCTCTTATTACATACTTACCATACTTGGTCTCAGCCATTTTGAATCCTCCTTCTCTTTAAAATGGGTAATAACAGCAAAATACAGCAACTAGACACGGCCTGGCCCTGGTTAATGTAATGATCTTTCACGATAGGCAGAATAACCCCTTCAGGTTTCTTTTTCAATGATTTTTCTATGCTCACCCCCTTAGCCGATTGCGCCGCTCTATCCTTTCCTTTCGTGCGATAGCAGGAATTCATAGATCCCTTCCGAGGCCATGTAATCGCAATTGAGATTGCCCGGGTAACTGCCGTCAAAACCGTCTAGATTGGAGGCATCCAGGGCCTTCCAGCCGCCGTAAGTCGGTAGCCGGTGACCGCCATTCACCACCTTCAGCCAGACGATATCGTTCCCTTCCGCGCCTCTCCAGCCATACCTAACGATGTGAGAAGAGGTCGGGACTCCCCGAACACCTCCATTATCGGATCAGGCAGGGCAATCTCCACGGGATCGGAAGATACCCCGTTTCTAGTCTTCCAATAGGCTATATTCTCTTCCGAAGAGGGAATGGAAGGCATATCATCTGCGGATCCCTTGCCCCCTGAGGCCGAAACGAGGGGATCGGCCGTGCCTGTGACATATACCCGGTCAGGATCCCCATTCATGTGACCCGGTCGCTACCGGATATATCAGGATAGTCCCATCCGCGTCAGCCCTGAGATGCATCCCGCTATACGCCTCCACGATCGCTTCCACAGGCTGGTTGAATCCGTGGAGGATGACTATAAGCGCATGCCTCGCCTCTGGATTGCTTCTCTTCGGGATTATAGTACAGATATCGCCGGTCCAGGCCGTCATACTCGATCTCGGCGTCAGTGACCTGGCCGACCGTATATTTGAGTTCGAAAGAGGGGTCGACCTTCGCCGGTTTTCCTACCGAAGCAATGCCGTACACGATGGAAAGGGCGGCAAATATGGCAAAAAGAAGACGGGGTTTCCGCATGGCGACATCTCCTTTTGGGACCTCAAAGGCTCAAAGCCGCGAAGACCCGGGATCCAAGGATCTCCGGAACCCCGGGTTGATGTTGGGTTCAGTTGGTAAAAACGTGCCTTCTGATTAACAGAATATAGAGAATTAGTCCTTATGTGTCAAATTCATATCCAGGACTATATCCCCTAATGACCATGAGCCTATATCCGGACAGATCTTAAAAGGCATGGTTATGGCATGGGTCTATGATCTTCTAAAATGTCCAATGTCAAGGGCTGACCCCGATTTACAGACCAAGACCGGGTTAACCCTCAAATGCACAAAAGCATGTGTACCAATGCACTCAATAGTGTGCAAATAAGCCGGGGCCCTCACATCAATCCCGGTGAAGCGGGCTATGGAAAGGGGTTATCCACATGGCATGGAAATTGCTCAGCTCTATATCCACGTACGACGCACCGCCCGCAATCCAGAGGATTAACCGTAACAGAAAGGAAAGGAGGACATCATGGAATTTTTTGTTTTCAGGCTCAACAAGATAAAGATCCTTAACAACCGCGAATGGGGACCGGGAGAAGTGAAACTGCTCAGCTTTATCACGGGACAGGATGTAAACCTCCCTGTCCTGGAAGACCTTCAGGCTACAACAGATCCTTCCGAGAAAAAGAAGCTTATAAAGACGGCCGCCCGGTCCGTGTTAAGCGCGAAGGTGTTAATGCGATTGGATAAGGTGAAAGACGGGCACCAGATGACCTTCGGCGACACGGGATACGGGCTCTACACGCATTCGGCTATCCCTGTCTCCTTCAACTGGTCGCTGATGCTCTTTGAGATCGATAAGGATGTAAATGACCTGGGCAAAGACATAGACAGTGTTATCGAAGCCCCGGAATTTGACGGTTTTACCGATAATCTGCTCAGCCTCGTCTCCGGCCTGTCGGACCCGGCTGCAACGGCCGGGGCAGCCATCGCGAAGTACGTCTTCGGCCTGGTTTCAGACACCATGCTAAAGAATAAAGACGACCAGATCGGGCTGGCCTACCAGTCCTTTAACCGCTTTGAACACTATCCCCACGGGGAGAGGAAACGCGATGACGTGCCGGATCTGAGTAACAATGTGCGCATAGCGTACTCCATCTTCGGCACCGCCTACTGAAACAATCAGACGCAAACGGGACACGTCTCGCGCGAGCGTGCCCTTTTAGAGGTGATACCATGAACGATATCAAAGAGCTGATAGACGAGACCATAAAGGCCTTCAAGGACAGGGATGACCCTCGTTTTAAAAGAGAGATAGACATGCTGGAAAGGATGAAGGAGAGATTGAAGGAGGAAGGCCAAGACGCTGAGGGAAAAGATCAACCGTGATATACAGGGGCCCGGAATGATAAAGTACAAAAGGAGAAGAAGGTACAAATACACCCTGACCGAGGAATACCTCTATAAGGCCAAAATAGAGGTAAAGGAACCCTGCGACCTAGGGCTACTGGCCATATCTCCTGAAGGCGTTCTCAGGATTCGACCCGGATATGCCTGGGACGGCCCCAGTGGACCCACAATAGACACCGGGAATTTTATGAGGGCTTCCCTGGTTCACGATGCCCTGTATCAGCTGATGCGTGATGAAAAGATCGGTCAAGACCAGAGACCGCTGGCTGACGAGATTCTACGCGATATCTGCCTTGAGGCGGGCATGTCCAGGATCCGGGCATGGTGGGTCTTTAAAGCAGTGAGAATAGGCGCCGCGAAGTCCGCCAAACCGAATACCATCACCGCGCCATAATTAACTGGGCGAGAATATCGTCATCCATCCCCTCTTTCCTATTGCCGGGGATATGTCTATTCCATCAACAGTCTGCCCTTAACATGGCGTAAGGCACCGGAGTGTCTAATCCCGGTTATCCTGTCATGACGCTAATTTATCTTTATTCAACCATCCTCCCCTTTCATAGATGCGCAATAAACGGACCAAAAGGAGTCTTTCGTAGAATTGTAAGAATAGACTATTGATCGGATTGATTTAGGGCAAGTTTAGGAGTATTAAATAATGAATCATCATAGTGAATGGAGGCCTTGTATGCGGCAAAACAGACTTTTCATAATGATAGAGGTGCCGGTCATGATTATTCCCTTCTTGGCCCTTTTAGTCCAGGCAGGGGCCTTCGAGCGGGATACAGCATCTCAGTTCGCGACCCATTTTCTCGACAAGACAGCCGCTCCCGACCTTGCCCGGCCAATCACTCTTGATGAAGCAACGAAGATCCAGGCACAGTACGTGTCCATCATCAGCACGGAATACGGGCGAGTCATCGGGTACAAGGCCGGACTGACAAACAATGAGGTCCAGAGGCAATTCGGCGTATCCCACCCGCTTCGAGGCACGTTGCTGAAGCACATGCTGAAAGAAAGCGGCACGGTCATGAGTGCTGACTTCGGTCCCCGCCCTCTAAGCGAAGGCGACCTGCTATTGCGCGTAAAAGATGAAGGCATAAACAATGCAGAGACACCGCGACAGACCCTGAATCATATCTCTGAAGCCATACCGTTTATTGAGCTCCCGGATCTGCTTTTTGAAAGGGGCGTCACCATAAACGGGCCCAAACTCTCCGCCGTCAATGTCGGAGCCCGATATGGCATTGTTGGGGATCCGATCCCTGTCAGTCCCACCAAAGAGTGGTTTGAACGGCTGGAAACATTTAAACTTCAGATACTGGACGAGAAAGGGGATGTGATTGTGGAGGGGAACGGAAGCAGCCTCCTGGGCCATCCCCTGAATGTGGTCCTTTGGCTAAAAGATTCGCTGAACGCCGATGGCATACTACTGAAGAAAGGCGATCTGCTATCTCTCGGTACGATAACGAAGTTGATGCCCGCACTGCCGGACACTACCGTTCGGGCGAGATATATCGGCCTCGATCCGAAAGGACCTGTTGAGATATCAGTCAAATTCATAGATTAGGGGATGTTCATATGATTATAACTTGACATCTTGACTTCTCATACAAAGACCACACTCCTTAAAAATCTAATTGACAAAAAACCCCTTGAATCTTAAAAGAGCATCCGGTCTCGACCATGACCCTCCGGTTCTCACAAGAGCTGTAATTCCAAGGGCGTCCGTCTTCATGTCCCTATTCACGAAACAACCTTTACAGAAAATAGTCTTTAAGGAGTGTAACCCATGGAAAGAAAAAGACTTTATGTTCTATGTGCCTGTGTGCTGCCGTTGATGATTTGCTCCGGCCTGGTTTATTCTATGTTCTCCCTCTATATGTCTGATGTGCTTGGGGCACCAAGGACACAGATTGGCCTTATATATATGCTTGGTTCTCTGGTAGGTCTGCTATTCGGCCCTCTCCTGGGAAGGATATCAGACCGTGTGGGAAGGAAGCCGCTCATCCTGGGTTCTACGGCCAGTTTCATGCTCATTTTCATCCTCTATTACAAGGCCCAGGGTTATCTGGTTGTGTATCCTATACAGATCCTCGAAGGGGCTGCCTGGGTTGCTGTCGGCGCCGCGGTCACCGCCTACATAGCTGACATCATCACCGCGGATAAGAGAGGCTGGGCTATGGGCGTCTATCAGCAGACCATATCCGTGGGCTGGATGATAGGTCCTGCCTTCGGTGGCTTTCTCTCGGATATTATCGGTTTCCGCACAATCTTTCTTCTGGGCTCGGCGCTTGCGGGGATCGGTTTTATTCTGGTGTTGCTCCTGGTAAAGGAACCACGTCCTGTGTAAACAGGGGCGCTGGCAATATATTAATCTAATTAAAGGACCCCCTATCAATCTATTTCCCGGCCATCATGGCAGCGATGTCCTCTTCGACCGTGCCGATTGGCTTGAGATCAAACCTTTCCACCAGCACCTTGGCCACGGCAGGGGACAAAAAGCCCGGCAGGGTCGGCCCTAGCCGCATACCCTTGACGCCCAGAAACAGGAGGGCCAAGAGCACGGCCACCGCCTTCTGCTCATACCAGGCGATGTCATAGGAAATAGGCAGTTCATTGATGTCTTTGAGTCCGAACGCCTCCTTCAGTTTCAGGGCGATAACCGCCAGGGAGTAAGAGTCATTGCACTGACCCGCATCCAGCACACGGGGGATACCCCCTATGTCGCCCAGGTCCAGCTTGTTGTACCGGTACTTGGCGCACCCGGCAGTCAAGATCACCGTGTCCTTGGGAAGGTTCATGGCCACGTCTGTAAAGTAGCTCCTGGCCTTTTGACGGCCATCGCACCCTGCCATGACCACGAAGCGCTTGATAGCGCCTGATTTCATCGCGTCGATAACCTTGTCCGCGAGCGACAAGACCTGGTTGTGGGCAAAACCGCCCATGATGGTGCCCGATTCTATCTCTGCCGGCGACCGGCATGTCTTTGCCAGCTCGACCGCGGGAGAAAAATCCTTTTCCCCTCCTGCGGGCCTGTCTGCTATGTGCTGCGCCCCGGGATAATTCACCACCCCGGTGGTAAACAGTCTCTTCAGATAGGTATTTTGTTTTTTTATGGGGATCAGGCAATTGGTGGTCAGAATAATAGGCCCGTTGAAGGACTCGAATTCCTCATTCTGATGCCACCACGACCCCCCGTAGTTTCCCACGAAGTGGCTACGCTTCTTGAAAGCGGGATAGTAGTTTGCGGGAAGCATCTCCCCGTGGGTGTAAACGTCAACCCCGGTTCCCTCGGTCTGCTTGAGCAGTTCTTCCATGTCCTTCAGGTCATGGCCTGAGATCAGGATGCCCGAATTCCCTCTTACCCCGATGTTTACCTCGGTGATCTCGGGATTCCCATAGGTGCCCGTATTGGCTTCGTCCAAGAGTGCCATGGTATTTACCGCCGTTTCTCCGGCCTTCATGACCATGGCAATCATCTCATCCACGGAAAGCTCTTTGGTTGTCGAGGCCAGGGCCTCCATAAGGAAGCCGTAGATATCATCCTTCTCATAGCCAAGGATTGCCGCGTGATCGGCATAGGCGGCTATTCCCTTGCAGCCGATAATGAGCAGCTCCCTCAAGGAGCGCACATCCTCATTTTGGGTCGCCGTAATGCGAACCTCATCAGACATGGCCTTGTCCATGATCTCTTTTTTATCTCCTGAGGCCCAGGTCCCGCAATCCGGGAGTAACCCGGGCAGAGCGGCTCCCAGCTTCTCCTTAACAGCATCGCGCACCGTGAGACCTTCCCTGATTCGGTCCATTAGGACACCGTCATCCCAGGCCACATTTGTGATAGTGGTAAAAAGGGCCTTGCAGATAAAGCGTGCCGCGTCTCTGTCAACCGTGCCTGTCTCATTCAACCTCTCACCGTAGACCGATATTCCTTTACATATATAAATAAGCAGATCCTGCAGGTCTGCAGTCTCCTCGGGTTTGCCGCAAACGCCCTTTACCATGCAGCCCTGATTTTTGGCTGTTTCCTGACATTGAAAACAAAACATGGCGTAGTCTCCTTCCCTTGCTGTTGGGTATGGTCAGTTATTTCATGTTCTTTTCACGACGCATCTTGTCGGCCGTTTCCCTGATCTCAACCAGATCCTTCTTCATCTTGGCGTACCCGTACCAGGTTGAATAGTCGTAGTTCAAGTGAAACGCGCCCTGAAACGTCTTCATGCGGTGATCCATAAACATCTCATAGAGGATTTGTTCCACCTCAGTGTTGACGTCGTAAAAGGTTAGAAGATCAGGGTAGGCAGGGCCGTCTTTTTTTCGGGGGATAATCCCGTCCCGGTAAAGACCGGCCACGATCTCGATAGCCTCGGCGAAGAGTTTGTCCGCCTCCTTGACCATCTGATCGGCATTTTTCATGTTATGAGAAACAAAGGTAGGGGAATGACACTGCTGACACACATTCACATAGCGCTCCCTTTCGGCGACAAACTCTTCTTTCGTCAGCCTGGCCACTTTGCCCGCCTTGACAACGTCGAGCCTCGCCGTGGGGTTGCCTTCGGGATCCAGCACACCGAGTGCCTTCAATACGGTGGTCCGGTATCCCATCCATTCGGCATCGTCTTCAGGCAGCCGCACCGCCAGAAAGCCCCATGCGGAAGATACCCGGTGATTCCCGTCGGGCATGTGACACGTCTGGCAACGAGGAGCACGGTCCTCGTTTTCAGGATCCACATCCCGGTTAATCATATAAGCCACCCCGTGTTTTGCGCCGGAGTACATCTCCCACTGCGCATGATCAAACCCCATGTGGCACGTCTTACAGGCTTCCGGTTCCGAGGCCTCCAGCTTGGAAAATGCGTGACGCGTGTGGCAGTTTTGACAATCCATACCATAAGGATAGTATTTTCTCTTATCGCTTTCCCTGGCCTCTTGATCAATCACGCCCAAAGTGTGGCATCCGCCGCATCCTTTCTGTCCCTCTATGAAGGCTTCCGGCTGCATGTGGGTGTACGGCATGGCCTCAAGGGCGACCAGGCCAAGGGCGTGCTTACCGGAGAGGTACTCTTCGGCCTGCTTCTGATGGCATTTCTGGCATGTTGCTATGGTAGGAAGCTGTGCCTTTTCCACGTCTTCCTCACTCTGGTGAAGTGTCCCATGACAGTCGCTGCAATCGAGGATCGCTGCCATTTTGCCTCGCTTAAAGTCCTCAACCTGTTTCGGAGATACCTTGAGATGACATTCCTCGCATCTTGAAACTTCCGCCTTGACCGTGCTGCTCCCGAAAAAAAGGAAAAGCATTGCTGCCGAACAGGCAATTATATTCCTAGTCATGAGCCCTTTCCCTCCTTGCTTAGAGGTTGCCATCGGATATCATTTAAGATAACAGGCTGGTTATACAATCCCCTAATCCTAGCTAAAACCATTCTCCTTATGCTTGGTTGCAATAGACGCGGCCAGATCATCCAATGCCTTAAAGTCGGAATCGCCCGGCAACCCCTTGCATAGAACCGGCTCAAGCACCTCGACTTTCAGATTGGAGATCATGCCGCCCAGGGTTTCCACGGTCTTGCCGCCCCATCCGTAGGAGCCGATGATAGAAATATACTTTACTTTGGGCCTCAAGGCATTGGCCAGGAAGGTCGCGTACGCAGCCAGGGGGTGAGGCCCTGCCAGAACAGTGGGCGTCCCTACCACAATCGTGGCAGCATCTACCAGGGACATGGCCATTTTTCCGATATCGGTGACGGGCAGCGAAAATGACTCTACCCTGACCCCGTTTTCCACCAGGGCGGATAACAGATGATCGACCATTTCCTTTGTGCTCCCGTGCATGGACACAAAGGGCAAGGAAACCAGATTGCGCGGTGCGCCCGTGACCCAATCTTTATAAGCCTCCATAATCCAGTCCGGGCTGTCATAGATCTGGCCGTGGCTGGGAGCAATCATCCGGATGTCATACCTCTTAAGCTTCTCCATATTCTCTTCGATCACACTCCGAAAAGGCATCATGATCTCGGCAAAGTACCGCTTGGCTGCCTCGTACACGCGGCCCTGGTCGGTCACGAAAAGATCTGAGGTGGCGATATGGGAACCGTAAAAATCGCAGCTAAACAGGATTTGATCCTCTTTGAGATAAGTCACCATGGTCTCAGGCCAGTGCACCCAGGGCGTGTGGATGAACCTCAAGGTCTTGTCTCCCAGGGATAGCTCCTTGCCGTCTTCTACGGTGATAAAGACATCCTCCGGGATCTTCAGGAGATCGATGAGCATGGGCTTGGCCTTGGGGGTTGCCACCACCTTTGCATCCGGGAACCGCTTCAGCACCCGGGGTATACTCCCGGAATGGTCCTGTTCCGCGTGGTGAGAGACCAGAAAATCGATCTTTGAAACCCCCTCAAGCTGCCCCATCAGTTCATCGGCCTTGGGCGGGTCCACCGTGTCCAGCAATGCCGTCTTTTCGCTCCCTTCAATCAGATAGGCATTGTAGCTTGTTCCATCCGGAAGGGGAATAAGAGAGTCGAAAAGGCGCCTGTCCCAATCAACAGCGCCAAGCCAATAAATACGGTCTTTTATTTTTCGCGTTCTCATATTCGTCTCCTTTCCTGCTTATAGGGAGGGTTAGAACTTATTGTTTTAAACAGGAACGTCCCTGTTTAAGCCTCCAGGATAATATGATCTCTGGCTCCGCCTCTATCCTTTTCTTCTTTTATCCTGTCCAGATTATCACGGATAATCTCAATAGCCTGTTTAACGGAATCCACCTTAATAGTTATACAGACAAATTGCTTCAGCAGGTTAGGGAGTCCGGGCCCAAATCCTTTCCCCACGAGGACATCCAGGTTCTTGAAAACGGCAGACCTCGCCTTAGCCATTTCCGGGCTTCCGGGTTTTAAGGACTGACCGGCGCCAAGCTCGATATTGCTTCTCTTTTCGATAAACTCCTCTTCCTTGATATCTGAAAATCTGTAAAGGTAGATATATTTGGCGTCACCGGCATGGCCCCTGGCCAGATTCTCGCCATCATCCGTACCGAAACCTATGAGTAGTTCCAAGTCTTTCTCCTCCTTAATCATATAGCCAATTCCAATCCTTTTAAATAATCTAATAGCACTTCGTACACGCCAGAGTCAACGGCATCCGGATAGGTATAGCGTAAAATCTCTCTCAGTTATTGCCCCGATCCCCGTGCCCGCGTAACTATTTATGTCTGTTTCTCTGCTTTAGGTTCGTGTGTGAAAGACATGATAGCATCCCATGAGCGATCTCCCTTAGTAGGGAGCGTCTCGCCAGTTTCCTCTCTTTTTTGTCAGTTGCTCCGCCAGTATAGCAGCCACAATGGTCAGATCATAGGTGGGCAGGTAATTACCGGCAGCCGCATCGAACAGGACATCCACCGCGCAGGGAAACTCCTCGTCGGCCACGTATAAAACCAGGGCCAGGCGCAACCTGGGGAGGATATCGAAGCTGAAAGAGACATCCCCTAATGAAATCCTTTTCCCTCCTACGGCCTCAGCGGCGGCTATGAAGCCGTCAACATTGGTCGTAAATTCTTGTTCCAGAGGTTGACTGCCCCGTATCTTTAGAACGGACTGATAGGATTGCCCGCCGGGGAATTGGCTGAGAGTAGCCCAGCTCTGGGCCAGAGGAGTGCCGTCAGCGTTGAGGAGGTAATGCAGAAGCAGAATCCGTTTGATTACAATCATTTCCTGATCCTCATCCGGTGCCTGCTCCCTATCCACCTCCTCCACCGTATACTGGGGGACATCTATCAGGTAATCCTTGCCGAAAAAGGCCAGCTTGATCTGTCCCATGGTCGATGAGGTTTCCCGGTATTCAACCCCGCTCATTGATGCCGCTTGCCGTGGATCTAGATTCCGCAACTCTTCTAAGGCCTTGGTTACCGCGGGTCCGTATAATTCTTCAGACGTTTTATGTTTCAGCTTATTGTTTTCTGTATCCACTTTTGACTCTTTTTAAAAAAACTTAGCAGTTCTTACATCGGATTGATAGAGCTATCACCATAAAATTCTATTAACGGTTTTTGCTGGGGCCGTAATGTCTATGAGATATCCAAATCTCACCGCCCCGCTATTATGGCGGGCTGTTTGGCGATAAAGCGGGGATGTCTATAAAAGACCAAAATTCTGACTCACCGCCTTGCGGTATCCTGTTACAACGATATCTCCGTCCGGCATGATTTCGACAATAGCGTAGGAGCTGTTTTGGCTGCCGGAGCCGTCCACCATGGCCTTCAACGTGTAATAATGGATGCCTTCAATCTTATTGTATCCGCCGCTGTGATTATGACCGTCGAACCCGGCAAGCACTTTGCCCGATTCCCGCAGGATCGACCGAACCGCTTCCGCGTTTTGAATATCGGTCATTCCCAGCCCGCCGAGCTGCTGGTGGGAAAACACGACGCACGGCAGTTTGGTACCAGCGAGGTCCTTTCGGAGCCAATCAAGCTCCGCCTCGGACACGAAGGTTTCATTCCACTCGAAGTTCCCGTGATCGTAGTCAGTGCCGTCCTCCAGAAAATTCGCGTCCAGCACGATAAAATGAACGCCCTTGTGGTCAAAGCTGTAATAAGTCAGAGAAGTTGAAATCCCGGTATTGGTGATACTCTTCAGGTACTGGTGCTTGGAGATGCTGTCCATATCATGATTGCCCAGAACGTGATAGGTCGAACCGTTGAATCTCTGAAAGCTCCTCTCAATGGCCTGGAGATAAGAAATTGTCTTTTGTTCAGACGGGGGAGTGTTTTGATCCTTGAAATCTCCCAGTTCTATAAGGAAATCCACCTTCCGCTCATTCATCAGTTCCACGCACTCGTTCATCTTTTCTATGGATTCACGAAAATACCGGTTGAACAGCGGATCGGCGTCAGCGTAATGCGAATCGGAGACGATTCCGAAACGTATTCCTGCGCTGGGAAAGGCAGCCTGAGCGTACCTGCCTACCGCGGTCACGGATAAACCGGCGAAAATAGACGTCTTCAAGAAATCCCGACGAGTAATAATCCATTGGTTTTTTGATTTCATAGAAGCTGGCCTCCTTCCATTATTGTCTGTAGCCTCTATTTTATACCGGGAACGCCCATTTTTGAAATGATTTTAGTTGGGTTGATAAGAAAAAAGGATTGGCACAGGTAGGATAGTCTTGTGTTAAAGGATATTCGAATCTTTAACGTTAACCATTCAAAGCCGAATCATCTGTCAGGGTTGAGGATCTGATCCCCTACCCCATGGAGGGTCCCGGGCGTATGGATTCTAGCTGGCCTTAGTATGAGAGCCTGTCGTACGTGGACAGACGTTCAAAAGGATTACCTCGGGCGTCTGTGCCGCTGTAAGTCTGACGCATCCTCTTGCCGTCTTTACTAAAAGTCTTATGAATTAGTCCTGTTTGCTTGCCCTCCTGCAGGACGGTTACATACCAGTCGCCAGGTTCAATCAGTGTCTCAATATAGGATGTCTTACCATCGCCGCCCTCAAGAATATCCACGGTTCCTCCCTGTACGGGCCAAGTAGCTTTAAACGAAATAGGCGAACCATTTGCCTCAATACCTGTCGCCGTAAACTCCATCTCATCGACGCCCAGCTCTAGATAAAACTCCGTTCGTTCCTTTGGCATGACTTCCGTCGGTGGAAACCTCGATTCCTCCAAATTGAGCTTCCATGTGCCGATGATCGGATCAGCCGCCCATACCGTACTTGTCAAGCCCATGATAGCCAGGAATAACACGACCTTGCTCATCTGAAATACCCTCCTTTCAGTATGTTGCCTAAATACTGTGCCATCGCGCGGCCGGCGCTATTGCTTATTAAACACGATTGTTGATAAGCATTCCCTTTTTAAGGAATCTAGTATATGGAATTCCGTACTGTATGTCAATATGCGAACACAATATTAGATTGTTAGACCTTATGTCTTAAAATGCGGATATCGAAGTCCCAAACACGAAACAGATTCAAATTATCAATATGCCAATGTTCAAAACAGCCGAGATTTTTCAAGAATGACATTTAACGCCCAATTCCGTCATTCTGCGAAGCCTGCCCCTGCGAATTGATTAAATTATTATAATAAAAATGGTATCCCCGCCTTAAGGAGATAACGGAAAATGGCACGCGACTAGATGCCCTTCTCCGGCAGATTCAAGTTCCGGTGTAATCGTCCTGCATCTACTTCTAACATAAGGACACCGGGGATGAAAGGAGCAACCTGACGGAGGACTTATCGGCGACGGAGGTTCTCCTTGCAGAATGACCCTTTTTCTGATCTTTTCTTTATCAGGATCAGGAAAAGGCACGGCTGAAAGCAGTGCGCGTGTATAGGGATGGGCCGGGTGTGAATAGACCTGATCGTTTGTTCCCGACTCCACGATCTTTCCCAGATACATTACCGCTATTCTGTCAGATATATGCCTTATCACGGAAAGGTCATGGGAAATAAAAAGCAGTGTGAGAGAATGTTCTTTTATCAGCCTGACAAGCAGGTTTAAGATCTGGGATCTTATTGAAACATCAAGTGCTGAAACAGGCTCATCAGCCACAATAAGTTTTGGTCGCAAGGCCAGGGCCTTCGCAATGGCAATCCTCTGGAGTTGGCCGCCTGAAAACTCATGGGGGTATTTTCCCATATCCCTTGGAGAAAGCCCCACATCCTTTAAAAGGGAAGAAAGGGCGTCCATCAACTCTGATTTTTTTACGAGTCTGTGATATAGAAGCGGCTCAGCCAGGATACTGAATACCGTCATCCTTGGATTCAGGGATGAGAAGGGGTCCTGAAAGATCATCTGAAACTCGGGACGTTTAATCTTTAAATCTTTCGATTTCAGGCGATTAAGCTCGGTACCCTCCAGTCTTATTGAGCCAGAGATCATTTTAGTGAGGCACATAATCGCCCTTGCTACAGTGGACTTACCACAACCTGATTCACCCACGAGCCCTATCACTTCACCATGGCCTATATCAAGATCAACCCCGTCAACAGCCTTGAGGTCTTCTATTTTCCTTCTGAAAAATCCGCCTTTATATATGGGGAAATAGACCTTCAAATTATTAATGTCCAGCAGGGGCTTGGTCACTGTGAACCTCCCTCCGCAAATCCCGCGGACAATGTGCCATCCTGCACTCTTAAGCAGGCAGAGTAATGGGTGACTG
>CAYUYB010000004.1:0-7395 GCA_964449025.1 uncultured Desulfobacteraceae bacterium | reverse complement strand
CCGAAGAACGGGGATCGTCGTCATACATCTATCCTGAACATGTTCGCACCTCGAAGCGAATACGCAACCCTTTATGTCTTCATAACTTTCCGGTGGATGACCGGGAATAACATATAGTTCCTTGTTCTTTCCCCCGACTGATGGAGTTGATTTTAAAAGGGCGCTGGTATATGGATGGATCGGCTTATAGTAGACGTCACGGGTTTCCCCACTTTCCATGATCTTACCGCTATACATCACAAGCACATGATCGGTAATACCGGCGATTACTCCGAGGTCATGGGTAATAAAAATCACCGACATATCCTTTCTCTTCTTAAGGTCATTTATCAGATCAATTATCTGGGCCTGAATCGTTACATCCAGAGCTGTAGTTGGTTCATCGGCTATTAAAAGCAGAGGTTGGGTGATAAGGGCCATTGCTATCATAACCCTTTGTCTCATGCCTCCGGAAAGTTGATGGGGATAATAATTGATTCTGATCTCGGGGTCCTGGATACCGACT
This sequence comes from uncultured Desulfobacteraceae bacterium, assembly GCA_964449025.1. Lineage (GTDB taxonomy): Bacteria > Desulfobacterota > DSM-4660 > Desulfatiglandales > HGW-15 > CAYUYB01. The sequence continues at coordinate 6,890 of CAYUYB010000004.1, read as the reverse complement.
TCCAGCAATGAATTTAAGGCCTTTTTCCTCGCCTCGTCTCTGGTTACGCCTTTGTGCAGTATTAGATGTTCGGTCAACTGAATCCCGATTGGCAGATAAGGATTAAGCGAACTCATCGGGTCCTGAAACACCATTGAGATCTTATTACCGCGTATTTTACGTAGTTCCTTTTGCGTGCAATTAAGCAGATCTTTACCGTCAAACATCGCGCTGCCGCTTTCAATTCGTCCCGGTGGACAGGCGACAAGTCCCAGAATAGAATGGCAGGACACGGATTTTCCGGAACCTGACTCTCCGACTATTCCAACTGTCTCGCCCTTTTGAACATCAAAGGATATATCATTGACGGCCCGTGATATCCCGTACCTTGTATAAAAATGCGTCTTTAAATTCCTAACTTCTAACAGCGCCAATAGTCTATCCTACCTTCTTGCACTTTTGGGATCCAACGCGTCCCTGAGACCATCGCCGAGAAAATTCAGTGAAAAAAGCGTTATTGAAAGTACTACTCCGGGGAAAATGAGCAGCCACGGGTATTCTTCCATGGTCTCCACGCCGTAGTTAATTAAGAGTCCCCATGAACACATTGGTGGCTGGATTCCAAGTCCGAGAAAACTTAAGAATGATTCAAGCAATATTACGCTCGGAATCGTGAGTGTTGTGTATACGATTATCGGCCCGATTGTATTCGGGATAATATGCCTCGTTATCACGCGCCATCTTGAAATCCCCGTCATTATGGCCGAATCAATGTACTCCTTCTCTCTTATGCTTAAGACCTGTCCCCTGATAATCCTGGCCATGGTCAACCACTCAACCGCGCCGATAGCCATAAAAAGCAAAAACAGATTTCTCCCGAAAACGACCATTAATAATATTACAAATATTATAAAGGGCAGAGCGTAAAGGATATCAACTATCCTCATCATTACAGAGTCCACTCGGCCGCCGGAAAAACCGGATACTGTTCCCCACGCCACTCCTATTATCAGAGAAACCGCCGTGGCCATGAATCCCACCGCGAGAGAGATCCGACTCCCGTACATTATTCTTGTTAACATATCCCTGCCGAAAATATCGGTTCCCAGCGGATGATCGGATGATGGCGGCATCGCTCCTAAATCAAGGTTCTGAACTTCATATGAGTAGGGAGCAATCCATGGTGTAAGCACGGAAACAAGGATCATAATGGTAAGTATAAACAATCCAATCATGGCAAGCCTGTTTTGTTTAAGCCTGTACCAGGAGTTGCTCCAGAGGGAGGTCCCTTTTTCTATTTCTATGGTATTATTATCAGGCAGCTTAATCAATTATCTCTCAACCTCGGATCAAGCCATTTCGTAAGGATATCGGAAAACAGATTAAAGAATATTATCAAGGCTGAATAGAGAATAGTCGTGCCAAGGATCATCGTATAATCACGGTCAAATGCGGCTTTAACATAAAACCGGCCAAGACCGGGAATCTGAAAAATAGTCTCCACGACGAATGATCCGGCAAGGAGACCCGCTATGGCAGGGCCAATGAAAGATACAACGGGAAGGAGTCCGCCTCTAAGGGCATGGCGACCGACGACCACCACTTCCGAAAGCCCCTTCGCCCTGGCGGTTCGAATAAAGTCCTGAAACATTATCTCCAGCATTCCACCCCTGGTGAGTCTCGCTATGTAAGCCGCGTAGACTGTCCCCATGGTAATTGATGGCAGAATCTTGTCTCCGGGCAGCGTATTCCACCCTGAAACCGGAAGCCATTCAAACCAGATTCCAAAAACCAGTACCAGCAAAGGTCCAAGCAGAAAAGTGGGCATACAAATACCCGTCATGGCAAGAGACATGGGGACATAATCCTGAAGAGTGTTAGGCTTCAATGCCGCCAAGAGCCCGGCAAGGACGCCAATAAAGAGAGCGATGACAAGCGCATAGACGCCAAGCTCGAACGTGACGGGCAGGCCTGTCAGGATCATCTCTGTTACCGTTCGATTTGAATGTCGAAAGGAAGGCCCGAAATCGCCGCGCACAAGGTTTTTAAGATAATCAAGATATTGATAAAAGACCGGCTTATTCAGATTATAGTACTCATTAAGGTTTTCCAGTATCTCGGGGGGAACCGCCTTTTCAGTATCAAATGGTCCCCCCGGAGCCAAGCGAATAAAGAAAAAAGTGACTGTTATCACAATCAGGAGTACGGGGATGGATATGGCTATTCTGTTGAGAATGGTTTTGAGCATAAATTCACGATTTTATTCTTCCAGATAAACATACTGATAGGGATGATGGTCCAGGATATTCGGATACCAACCCTTTACCTCAGGACGAATCAAATAGACCCTGGTATACGTGTAAATAGGTATAATCGGTAACTCTTCCGCCAGTACTTTTTCCGCCTCCTGGAAACAGGCGTATCTTTCTTCCTGGTCGATAGTCTGGGCCGCCTTGGCTATCAGGTCGTCATAGGTCTTGTTTGACCATCCCGTATGGTTGTTTCCTCCATCAGTTACCCACATATCCAGGAAGGTATTCGGATCAGGATAATCACCTATCCAGGCGCCCCTGGAGATATCGTAATTCAGTGTCCTTCGACTATCGAGGTACACCTTCCAATCTTGGTTCACAAGTGTGATATTCACATTGAGGGCGTTCTTCCACATCTGCTGAATGGCAACGGCGATCTTTCGATGTCCTTCATTTGTGTTGTAGAGGAGTTCACATTCCGGAAAGCCCTTGCCGTCCGGATATCCCGCTTCCGCCAGAAATTTCCGCGCCCCCTCGATATCATAGGGAACCGCTGCCTTCGGTGTGAATCCCATTGTGTCGGGGGGAGTATACGCGTGTGCCGGTATCTGCCCACCCTTTGTTATTTTTTCAACAATCTGGCGCCTTTCGATAGACATGCCGAGGGCTCTTCTCACCCGCGCGTCATCAAGGGGTTTTTTAAGAGTATTTATCATGTAGTAATAGGTCCCCAGATACGGATAGATGCTTATCAATTCGGGAGATTTTTCCTTGTATATTCCGATTTTTTCACTGGGTAACGTGCTGGTCAAGTGAAGCTGCCCGGATCGAAACATTCTTTCTTCCGTCTGTTCATTATCAATCGGATGAAAATGGATCTCATCCAACCTGACAATAGACGCGTTCCAGTATAGAGGATTTTTCTCAACCACGATTATCTTATTGAGTTCCCACCTCTTTAGGATAAACGGACCATTGCCCACGAAATTGCCGGGAAGCGTCCATTTAGATACCCTCGCGTCTATCTCCCCGAATTTTTCAATGGTATCCCTGTGTACCGGATAAAGGCTGTGATGGATAAGGAGCGAAAGGAAAAAGGGTACCGGATTATTCAGTCTTACTTCCAGTGTTTGATCATCAATAGCCTTGACTCCCACTTCATTGAAGTCGGTTATTTCACCCTTGTAATATCCTTCGGCGTCTTCCAGATAGAAAAGCTGATACGCGTATTCCGAGGCCAGTCCCGGAGAAATCAGTCTCTTCCATGAATACACAAAATCGTGCGCCGTGACGGGATCACCGTTGGACCATTTCGCGTCGGGACGCATCTTAAAAACATATGTTTTGCGATCTTCCGAGATGGTCCATGATTCGGCCGCGCCCGGTATAGGTTCAAGGGTTTTTGGATCCTCGGTAACAAGCCCTTCCAGCAGCGAGAAGATAATGTTAAATTCCGGGATACCAGTTACCACATGCGGATCAAGTCCCTGGGGTTCTGTTCCGTTTCCAATATGCAGTATCCGGGTCTTTGGTTCTTGGGACGCGCTGGTCTTCTTTTCTCCGCTGCATGAGGATATAACTGTGAAAGAGATAACCAACAGTAACATATTATTCAGCGAAAATTTAAACATATGAAACCATCCGTTCATTCTTATCAAGGATTAAATGATGCAGCATGATCTATCTTTTACAGGATAGCGGAGTCATAGTCAAATCCTGTTTTACTGAATAAAAAGGAAGCGGGTCCGAGGACGCGCTTCCTTTTTATCTTATTTAATTGATGCGTCTTTTATCTCATGTTAGAAGCGGAACGTTACCTTGGCGTAAACGAAACGACCCAGCGTGTCGTAGAATCCTGTAATCGCGTTCGCGTTTCCATAGGTCAGATTCATGGTATCACCGACCAGCGGCGCGTCTTTATCAAGGACGTTATTCACACCGACTACAATGTCATGATCCTCCAGGAATCTGAAGTTCGCGCTCAGGTCGATATAGGTCTTATCAGTCAGATTGACGACCTGGTCGACGGTACCGTCGTAGTCAACTGAGCTGAAATAGCGCCATCGGCCTGTAATTGACCAGAATTCCTTTGAATCATAGTTAACCGATGCGGTATGACGCCATTTTGGCGTTGGATAGCACTTGGTGCTGATCAGGCCCACACAGTCATAGGTTGTGCTAGGATCATTGGCAATCGGTGTTGTTTCCTTGGTCAGCATATAGGTACCGATTATATTGACATTCCAGAGACCTTGTAGCGCTTCCAGCCAATAGGCGCCAGCAAAGTCGAGCCCTTCCCATTGCTGCTTACCAACGTTTTGCATGATATTGTCAACATACACATCCGTACCCATCCAGAGATTCCCGTTTCCGGGGGAACGGTGAATAAGATCGCATAGCTGGCCTCTTGTGGCGCACAGATCAAGGATGATCTCGGCTGATTCGCTACCGATACGGTCGATCGTCTTATCTATATCGATATTCCAGTAATCTAAAGATAGCGTCAAGTGTTCAACCGGATCGACAACAATACCAAAGGTGATGGTATCGGCCTCCTCCGGTTCAAGATTTGGATTACCTCCGCGCAGATGGTTGTATTGGCTTGCCGGGCTTTCCGGAACACTGCCATACTGGGCTGCCGTTACTCCCGTTCTGGCGCACTGTTCCGCCGTGTATTTGGGATCACTGCCGGCGCATGGGTCAGTACCACTCCACAGATTGACGAACTGGGTTTCGAAGAGCTCTTCAATATTCGGCGATCGGACGGCACGGTTATAATTTGCTCGAACCCGCAGCATATCGATGCTATGCCAATCCACTCCGGCACGGTAAGTAGTCGCTGAACCGGTGGTATTATGGTCGGAATAGCGCAGCGCCAGGTTCAGGGTAAGATCCTTGATATAGCGCCTGTCCGCCAGAAGCGGGATACTGGCTTCACCAAAGAGATCGGTAACTCTGAATTCACCGGCGAGACTCGGCCGCGGTCCCCCCTGTCCGAGTAGAAGGCCCTCTTCATATACATAATCCCGAATGTCTTCGAAGGTTTCCTCCCGCCACTCATACCCGGCCGCCACGTTGATATTACCGGCGGATAGTCCCATGCCAAGATCACCGTTGAATATAGCGGAAAATACCTCTATTGAGGTTTTATTATTGGAAATGGCCACGCCGCTGAGGGAACCCGCCGCTTCAGATGTGATTCCCCCGTATGTAAATACATTGTAGGGTACACAGTCACCATCCGCCGCACATGACGCGCCATCGACTGCGACGGCGATTTTCGGCGCAAAGAAGTCATTCATATATGTTGAAGAAGAGGTTGTCTGACCTTTAAGATAGGAGACATCATAGTCCCAGCTATCATTGATGGCCCCCTTAACCCCGGCCACGATTCGAAAGCTGCTGTGATCCAGGATTTCAACCCTGGGCCCCCCTTCCACATTGCGCTTCCCAATCCAAAACTCAAACATGGTCGCGCCCGGAAACCGATCAGCCAGAGATGTCTGAAAGCTCGCTGGGAACAGGGCGTTGTCCAATGGAAGATAGTACGGCTCGGCAAAAAAGGTGCCGGACTCGGCGATCTGGGCGCGGCTGTGATCACTGAAGTATTGAACCTCCATGTAACCCGTCGCATGCTCGTTGATCTCGAGATCGAGAAGGGCACCGGCCGACCAGCGCTCATCTGGACGCTGGAAATGGTTGACCGGGGCGTAGTTGTACAGATTTCCGCTCCATTCAGCAAGAGAACTGTCCGGTTGCAGCGTCGCGAAAAATTCATCATCATAATTATAATCGCCGGCAACCGCATCGTAAGGATAAATGAAGAAATTCGGAACAGGAGCGTTTGCGGAACCGCCGCAATAGGTACCAGTGGCGTCTAATGCGCAGCTTGAGTAGTCCCGGGCTCCCGAGAGAAGCTCTTTGTTTTCTCGCCAGGTTGCATAGACGGTCGCGTTGCCTCTCCCTCCGGCAAAATCACTGCCGGCAATGAGGTCAATATCATACGCTTTACCGTCGAATCCCGAGCTGCCGCTTGGATAGCTGTAGCCAGCGTCATTCATCAGCCCCTGCATATAGCTGTTGTCGTTGTCATGGTGGTAGGCGTTCCAGCCCACGCTGACCTCCACCCCTTTCACCTTACGCATGATAAAGTTGACGACTCCAGCAACCGCATCGGCACCGTATACGGCGGAAGCGCCACCGGTCAGGACCTCCACCCGTTCTACCATGGCGGCAGGAACCTGATTGACATCTACAATCTGGGTGTTAGTTCCTCCCGGCTGCATGCGGCGACCGTTCATCAAAACCAGGGTCCTTTCGGGCGAGAGTCCGCGCAGGTCAAGGGCCGCTGTACCAGTCGCACCGTTGGAATAGAATGCTTGTTGACTGGCTTCAAGCTGCGGCATGGTGTTCAGAACATCCTCAATACGAGTGAGGCCAAAGGAGACGATGTCTTCTTGACCTATTACCGTTACCGGGCTGGTCTGCCCAAATCCTTCTTCTCTCGCGATCCTCGATCCGGTAACGATGATCTCTTCAAGCATGAGATCCTCTGAATCTTCCGAATCTCTACCGGCATCCTCTTGTGCCAAGACCATGGGCCCGCCGCTGAGTATCAGGGCAAACCCCATAAATAATATAATTAACCTTAAAATCTTT
>CAYUYB010000003.1:16851-21822 GCA_964449025.1 uncultured Desulfobacteraceae bacterium | reverse complement strand
ACGAAATAGATACTTTGCCATGGCCCACCTCATTGTTTAGCTTTCAGCTGTCAGCTCTCAGCCGTCAGCTTCTTGATGAATGTTGCAAGCATTCCCTTTAAATCGATAATCTGATTGCTTAAATCCTCATAATAACTTTGATTCATGTAGTTAAGAATTAAGATAAATTCTTTAAAAGTCTTTCATTTTTTTATCTGTCGGCTTTCAGCGGTGACCATTCAGCTATCAGCTGACTGCTGACCGCTGATGCTGTGGCCTTTCCATCAATCTCCCGACTTGCTAAATATCTTCACAAACGCATCACTAGTAAGATCTATTGTGCCCATAAAATATAGGTATGTACTGTCTTCGGTTTCCGCTTTCTTCTTGGTGGGTCTTGCCAGATCGAACTTAAAACTCAAAAGATCTTTATAATAGAGCCTGATACCTCCTCCATATCCTTTCAGCCTTTCGTCGTTATATTCCCCTCTTTGAGGCATAGAATAATAGACGCGGCCATAGTCATAAAAGAGCGATAATTGCACCATCTGGCTGATTCTCTGCCCAAAAACGATCTTATCCGCAATAAAAGGCGGCGCCGAGAGGATCTCACCGGACACGGTGAAACCGGAATCACCCAGGAACAGAGACGCGTCATGTCCCCTGACCGTACCATACCCTCCGATAGCCATCTCTTCTATAGGAAGCAGGCTTTGATTTGAGATCTGCCCCATGCCCCTCAGCATAAAATTGATGTTTCCGTAGAGCTTCTGTATCCGGGCCAGGCTAAGATTATAACGACGAAACCTGTGTTCAGCGTTCGCGCGAGTATAAGGCGCGGCCTCATCAGGGTTAAGAGAACCCCAATAATATGCCAGTGTAATAATGTTTTTCCCCAGATACCGATCAAGGCTGTCATAATCCAGTGTCCAAAAATAGACATCCAGATCATCTACGTTCTCCAGCTCATCCCGCGCATAGCTTCTTGTATACTTATTTTCGTATCCCACAGACATGGTCAGGCTCTGATTTCTCTGCCGCAGCACAGGCTGTGAAACGCTTAGTCCATACATGGTGGTGTCGCCGTCCAGCCCCAGGTCAGCAAGTTCCTGGCCGACCACATAGCGGCCTTCCAGATAACTTAGATTGAGACTTGTCCCATACGTACCAAAAGGAATGCTCCAATCCCCTTTAAACAACAGGGAATCTCTCGGGTCGTTGCTGGTGACCCCCCTCACAGAAAGAGCTGTCCCCCACCACGGATCCGTTATGTCGATATAGGTGCCGTAACGTTCCTTGCCGACAAGCCTGGAACCGAAGTTGTTGAAATCAAGGGTCCAGTTGAAGGCAAATTTATCCTCAGTCTGCAAGACAATATCCGCGGATCCCGGCTCTTGGCCAGGTTTCAGTACGATTCTGGTTTCCGCTGACTGCAGACCCTCTGACAATATAAGACCCTTCTCAAGCAGATCTTCCTTGACCACCCCATGTTTAAGCTGCTCCAGGAAATTCCGCCTTATAACCCTCTCATTATAGTATCTTTGACCTGAAACCTCGATCTCGCCCACCTCTCCTTCGCTTATGGCGATCTTGAGAATCCCGTCCGCGATCTCCTGCTCCGGCACGTAGGCCTCCGCCAGGATATAACCCCTTTCCTGATAGGCAACGGTCACCAGATCGGCTATCTCATTCATCTCATCCAGTGTCAGCTCACGGTCTCTATAGCCCGCGACCAGTTCATGAAGCACGGATGAGGGCACAAATGTATCACCTCTTTCTGATATGGCTTCGTCCAAATCTTTCAGGCTTTCCTCAAGAAATTTAATGTGATCCAGGATATTCTCACGGGGAAGCTCAGAGGCCTGATCCAGCAACCTTTTCTCCTTATCAAACATATCCTGGATCTGTTGTCGTCTAGTCTTAAGCGCTATCACTTCGTCCGATTCCGGCGGCTCATTTGCCCTCATAAAATCAAACCCCTTTATTAACACACCAAGTGATTCCTGTTCTCCGTTGTCCGCGAACGCCAAGGGTCCGATCTCGCCGCTCAGCAAAATAAAAGCCGCCAGGAGGAAAGAAAGTAAGAATATTACGGATTTTTTTAATTTCATCATGGATTGACCCTCATTATAAGATAAATAAAAACAGGCTGTGCCCCGCTTTGTTACCCAATGTAGGGTTGTTTGACGAATTCAGAATGGATATCGATCTATAATAGATGATGACTTAAATATTCTATTTATTTACTAAATCTGTTATTAAAAAGTCAAGAGCTATTTTTCGGCTTCTAATCCCTGCCCGTTCATCCCTATAACAACCTGCCGAGCTCCTCTCTCTCCGGGCCCACGGCATCATCCCATTATCTCCCATAACCTTTTATTTACCACTAATGAGTTTCGCCGGGCCTCGGCTCATCTGGCAAATCTCCATAAAAAAAGGAACCTCCCTTGAGGTTCCTCGATTTTCTTGAAGTGGTTTATAGCTAACGCCTAAATGCTAACACCTAAACCCTCCTCTAAAGCTCCAGCCAGGAATCCGAGTACAGAGTGTGTCCCAGGATCACCTTTGCCGTCTTCACAAAACCCTGCAGTTCCTTTGAAAGCGAACCCATATCAATAGCCTCCCCATCCATAACCTTGTGGACTACCTCGACGATATCCGGTCGTTTCCCTCTGGCTACTTCTATCAGGAGATCATCATAGGCATCAGCGATACATGAATACATCCCCTTTCTCTCCAGCAAGATCATAAAGGTTATATTGAGGATTGACCTCAATTCCTGTGGCGGACCGTTGGACACATTGGAGAGGCCACATGTGGATTTGACACCGGGGAACATATCCTGAAGCATCTCCTGAAAAGCCAGAAGACTCATGAGCTGTTGCTGTTGAATATTTACCGGCGTGATAATGCCGTCCACGAAGATATCCTCATTCGGCACACCGGCCTCATTAGCAGCATAGATAAGCTCGGCCGCCAGGGCTCCCCTCTCGTGTTCGTCTCTAGGAAGACCTTCCGGCCCCCACATAAGGGCGATCATGTTCGCCTTGTACTTGACCGCGAGAGGAATCATCTTTTCATACCGCTCCGGCCTGGCCATAATGGAATTGATAATGGCCTTGCCCTGGTGAACGGCCAGACCCGCTTCCATGGCCTCTATATTGGAGGTGTCCAGACACAAGGGGACTGAATCTCCTATCTCCTCCTGGACCGTCTTAACGACAAACTCCATCAGCTCGGCGCCCCCTTTTCTCGCGGGCCCCAGGTTGATATCGATCCAGTCCATTCCCTTCTCCTTAAGACGGCTCGCCTCTCTGGCAATGGGTCCCGGATCCTTTTCCTTAAATGCCTTACCTATAACCCGGTTAATGACGTTCAGGTTTTCTCCGATAAGCAGCATGGGCTCACCTCCTAATGTGTTATCTGTTACCGGTTATCTGTTATCAGGACGAAGAATCGCATCAACCTTTTCCATTAACCCATTAACCGATAACGTATAACCAATAACTTACAAGCGTTATTTCCAATTATCTTTAAGGTACTTCGCTATCAGCGTGGCATCCCTAGGGCCTACCATGATCTCCCAATCGGGGAGCTCCTCTTCCATCTCTCCACTTATGGACGCCGCATAACCCGGTATGATAACCTTCCTGTGTTTGATTTTATCAGCGATACCGCATTTCTTGACAAAGGCGCCCACCACGTCTCCGGAGAATTTTCCGGCGGCCCAGGCCGTCATAACAGAGAGCCCCTCGGTATCCAGGATAAGAAGCCAGCTTGGCACCCTGCTTCCCTCGATCTCACCGCTCACGATAAAATATGTAAGCGAAAAATTGGTCGTCACCATCACCGGTGAATCCTCGCCGGGGCCTCCTATCTCATAGATGCCCTCCGTGACGGTCATAGGCCTTTGCGGATCGGTGAATATATTTAATCTCTCCAGCAATAGCGTGAAAAGGCTCTCTCCCTTAAAATCCGATAGGACGATAATGCCTGCGTATTTTGCTATAAACAAACCGGCGATAACCGTCTCTATGTCAAGGTTACCGGCCATCTCGCAGGGGAAGGTGATGGTGGGGAAACCCAGAGAACGGTTGCCTGCCTTCAGGGCCGCCCTCCGTATGGCCACCTGATCCTCAAAGGCCTGCTTCATCTCCCTTGAGCCTGAATCCAGCACAAGGTCCTTAAGCCCCATGCCTGTAAGTTTATCGCTCAGGGAGATAAGATCATCAATACTAGCGCCCTTTACGGCAAGGGGCAGGCCGGCATCCCTGGCAAGGCCGCCCATGTCATCGACATTGTCCTTGGTAGCCGCGTACAGGAGGGGTTTTTTAAATGCACAGGCCTCTACTCCTGCCTTCATCACCTCTAAATTATCTGTCATAAGGGCCAACACGAACTCGCTCTCCCTGGCTATCTTACCAGCCACTGATGCAAAGGAATCCTTATCTCCATTTACATCCTTAAGTGCTACTAGTTCGGGACGCAGATTTAGACCGACACGCTCGTACTGCAGGGCATTCCACTCCTTCAATTTCTTATCGAGGACCTCGGAATCAATATCGGACTTTACTAACACACCTATCCCTGTAGGATTATAAAACGTCTTTTCGTGTCTGAACATGACCGTTTCACCGCCGGTCTTAAAGGCCCTTGTTCCGACACCTATTGAAACGGGTCTTATTGGTGGAGCGGATGCCTCGGCCAGTTGTTCTCTCGCCTCATCAGACACGTAAGGGCACGCCTCAAGCTCCGCCTTACCCGCGGCCAGGTTCATGGCAAAGGCGAGGCATGTGGGAACCCCGCACTCTCCACAGTTAGTCTTTGGTAGCAGTTTGAAGATCTGTATTCCTGTCAGTCCCATAATAATACACTCCTTTATTAAAGCTGTCAGGTATCAGGGTTCAGCTATCGCGTTGAAATTTGGCTAAGTGCCGACAGCTGACCGCTGAATGCCCTTATTAAGCCATTATTGGTTCCATCTTCAAAGCA
>CAYUYB010000003.1:11833-16841 GCA_964449025.1 uncultured Desulfobacteraceae bacterium | reverse complement strand
TCTCGGAGAAAAGGGAGGATCTCATCCTCGGTTAGGCCCACTGTCTCGTCCGCGATCCTGTCCAATAGATCAGGAATGCCCACCTCTTTTGCCCTCTCCGAAAAGCGCTCCTTTATCTCATCTTTTAATGACTTGGGCATCCATACCATGCGATGGAGCCCCCCATCTCCCACAATAAACTTCCGCTGGGTGATATTATACTTGGAGTGACCCACAAAACCTGGCGTTGACTGGCCACCACCAACCACGCCGGCCATGGTAGTGAATTTCATTCCCGCGGGTGTCTGTCCGGTATAATCCCTGTGCACGGTCATAATTCCGTTGCAGGCCGGCAGAACCGCCGCGATGCACTCACAGCAACCGCAAGTGGTCATAGGATCATGGACTATGCTGTAAAAATTGTAGTGGTCTATGCTCTGACGCGAGGCCTTATACACAAATTCATTTACCCCTTTCCACTGCCCCAGCTTGGGATCAACGCATTCACCTTTTACCACCGGCTGGTTGGGTCCAGTGGGATTAATCTCATATGAAGCCTTGCAATCCATCCAATTATAGGCACCGCAAAGGCCCGTCCTCTCCGGACTTATAACACACACATGGTTTGGAGCGAAGGATTGACACAAGGTGCAGGAATAGTATGTTTCGGTAGTCTCATCGGTCATATTCTCCACGCGGTCATCCCTTACCTTGTACTCGGCTCGCGCCCTTTTGGTCAATTCGTCAACGTCTTTCTTCTCCGTGAACAAGGTCACCTGGACCTTGTCGAATATACTTCCGAAGTCCTGATGGAGCTTGGCATGAAGTATAGTGCCTATGTCCTTAAGGCTAAAACCCTTTTCAAACGCCTGATCACCCACCCTGATCCAGGTGATATCCCTCTGCCCGATATGCATGACGCCCTGAGCGTAATTTATAAGGTGGTGAAACTGCCTCTCCAGGATCGGTTCAAAATCCACCTCCATCTTCCTGCCTGCCACCTGCGCATATATCCCCAGAGGAAGTGTGTCTCCTTTCTTGAGATCCCTTATATCCGGACCTTTGAGTATGACTTTCCCGTCCTCTATCTCATTCATCTCAGCCATTTTGCAGAGCTCGGTTGCCTGTGTCTTGCTGCCGCCCATTTCAATATAGAGATCCCCCTTCCGGACTCGCTCACCCTCGAAGGCCGGACCGTAAGCAACCGGAATATCTATCTGGGTTATGGTGACTTTGAGGCCCCTCGTCTCTATGGACTTTGACGCCATTTCATTGTGAGGTACGTTAGCAACCACATGCTCATAGGTACATATGCCTGTTGGAAGCACTTCGGGTATATCCGTGTCCGCCAGGGTGGGGAATCCCCAGTTTATGGCCCCGGCGGCGTTGGCCGCCCACTCGGCGTTAACGTCTCCAAGGGCATTGACAAAGGCGAAAATACGATCCTTCTGGTATTTGAGCATCCTCTTATAATCTCCCGGCTGGACCCCCCCGAAAGACATCCCCGCCCTGTTGGCAAACCCCAGGGCAAAGACCGCCGCGGAGATATCCGGACCAAAGGGTACCAGCCTCGTATTCCAGCCGATCTGAACCCCCTCTTCTATCAATTGCTCCGCAAACGTGGTTCCGTTCTGATTCGCCGCCATAAAAACATATATGGTCTTTAGCTGGTATTCCTCAGCTATCTTCTTCGCAGTAGCCGAATCCGGCGCCGCGCCTACAATAGCGGCGAATCCCGGGGCTGTTCCATCCACGAACTCAACACCACGCTTTCTCATGATAGCGTCATCCGCCGCCCCCAGCCAGAGCTTACCGTTTTCCAGATCGGGTTCTTCCACTTCAGGCTGATAGAAATCAGGGTCCTCCACATACCGGATCGCCTCCATTATCTCCTCCGCGAACAGGGCCGCCATACCTGCGTCGAGTAACGGTCCGAGATAGGGTAGATGGCAATCCTTTTTAATATGAGGGGGTAAAAGTTTTCGAGCGAAATCAAGGGGTTTTCGAGCCGAGTCCAGGTCTGTCACCTTTATGCCCGTAAGTGAATATATAATGGGTAAAAAATAGGCGGTATTGGGGAATTCGAGCTTCTGACTACCATCGTAGGTCTCCAGGGCCCTCTTATACTTACCCTCAGCTTTAGAAACAATGTTATAGGCACCCTGAATTGCTGCAAACGCTACTAATTTTGACATATAACTACTCCTCCCTTCTTAAGAGGTAAATTTACTATTTACTAATTGGTGTACATCCAAAAACAGTCAATTTCTGGATGGGGCCTTCAGCTTTCAGCCATCGGCCGTCAGCCAGCCCTTCGTTTGTAATGTGTTTTGCTAATAGCTGAAGGCTGATAGCCGGCAGCGCGAATCCAAAAGAAATTAGCTTATGGATGAGCACTAATTATGCCGCCTCAAGCTTCTGCCTGTCCGCCATATCCATAAGCACCCTTGCGCGCGCCTTATCTATACCCAGCGCCTTGCGCTTTTTATCTATGTGGGCTATCATCTTTCTGGCGTGCTCATAGGGGTCAACCTCCAGGTCCCACATCCCTCCATAGATATCCTCCAGTTCTTTGTACAGATAGTGTTCAAAAACCGGGGCTCCACTCACCGGCATGGTAACACCGAAGACCGTGTATACCCCGGAGGCGACAAAATAATGACCTATACTTATAGCCTTCTCACTCATCCACTCGGGGGCGGACCCCGCGGCAGGCAGGTCGCTGATATCCTTACCCAGACCCCCAGCCTTAACAACTTCAGCGGCTGCCATAAGGATCCTGCTGTTATCAACACATGACCCCATATGCAAGACCGGGGGGATTCCCACCGTTTCGCAGACCTCTGCCAGCCCGGGTCCGCAATATACCTTCGCGGATTCAGGCGTAAGCAGCCCTGCCATGGCGCACGCTATGGCATTGCATCCGGTCGTCAAAACGATCACGTCATTCTTTATAAGTTCCTTCACCACCGTAACGTGGCCGTCATTGTGCTTGGTTCTGGCGTTATTGCACCCGACAACCCCGGCTATTCCTCTAATACGGCCGTTTATTATATTGTCATTAAGAGGAGTGTAGGAACCTCGGAAGGTCCCTCCGAGGTGATAGTTAATAGCCTCATAACTGAAACCTGCCACGAGATCCACGCCCTTATCCGGTATCATTACCTCCTTCTCTCTGTTGGGGAAGTTCTCGATAGCTGTTCGCACGATCTTTTTGGCATCTTCAAATGCGGTATGTTCATCAAATTCGATGTGTATGGTATGGCCTGAGGCTATCCTGGCTCTGGGGTTAGTTGTAATGATCTTGGTATGAAAACAGTCGGCGACATTCGCTATATTCTCCATGATGCACTGCACATCCACTACCATCGCATCGACGGCACCTGTTATAATCGCGAGCTCCTGCTGGAGAAAATTCCCCGCCAGCGGCACTCCGTGCCGCATAAGTATCTCGTTGGCAGTACAGCATATACCGCTTAATTGTATGCCCTTCGCGCCGTTTTGTTTAGCCAGCTCCTTCATCTCGGGTAATTCGGCAGCCTGAACAATCATCTCACTTAGAAGTGGTTCGTGTCCGTGTATTACCAGGTTTACGTGATCCTCTTTCAGCACACCAAGGCTCGCGGAACTCTTTACCGGATATGGACAACCAAACAGGACATCTTGAAGGTCCGTCGCTATCATTGACCCACCCCATCCATCACCAATGGCGGCCCTACTGCATTGTTCCAGAATGTTCTCATAGTGCTGGTCAACCCCTATATGGGTCCTGTGCATGATCTCCACGATCTCTCTATCTATACCCCTCGGCACAACACCTAACTTCTTCCATAGTTCATAACGTGCTTGAGGGGCCCTCTTGGCCGTGCACACCTCGCCTGTCTGCTGGCCCCACTGCGCAAGCGCGCTCTCCGCCACTTCAACCGCTATCTCGTCGATATCGCGCTGAAGTACCTCACCGTTCTCTCCTTCCACGGTTATATCTACACCGAAATCAGGGGCGATCTCCAACAGCTTCTTGGTATCCTTGATCTTATAATCTTTAGTCTCTTTTTTGGCTGCGGCAAGAAATGTCTCTGCCACGCCCCGACCGTGGTCGGAATGGGCTGCGGCTCCTCCGGCTACCATCCTCGCGAAATTCCGGGCCGCGATAGTCTCGGGTGTCGCACCGCATAGACCTTTCCGAGTATCCTTGCCCTGTATTCCGCCCTTCGGTAACGGGAGCCTGCATGGGCCCTGTGAACAATTCCTGCAACAGGTACCCTGTGCCCCGATTGGACATGGTTTCATGGTCTGGGCCCGGTCAAAAATGGTATCTATCTCCAGCTCCCGCGCCCTATCGATCATCCTGGCGGATCCAGGATCAATTGTTAGGTCCTGAGATCTTACTGCGCCTATTGCTGTGGCCTTTACGGCCTTTTCCTTTGCTTTGACTCCTTCGACAGTCATTATGAGGTTCCTCCTCTCTCAAGGTTGTACTATTTATCATGTTAACATGTTAACATATACAGGTTTTAGGTTTTACGTTTTAGCTTTTAGCCTTTAGCTCGGGATCTGTAGTCTCCGGTGTCTAGTATCTGGTTTCTAGATCCTTTTATGTATGCGATCAAGATCACTTATTAAACGCTCCACCAGATCTAGTTGATCGTTGGCCGCCGTTCTGTGCGCTTCTCTTGCTGCATAAAGCTCCTTTTCAGCCTCTCGTTTCTCACGCTCCTGGGCCCTCTTGTACCTCAAGGCCTTAAGATCCTGGGTTTCTTTCGCCTTGGCCTCTGTCTCTGCCTTGGCCTTGGCCTCTGCTTCAGCCTTCGCCTTGGCCTCTGCTTCAGCCTTGGCCTTGGCCTCTGTCTCCGCCTTGCCCTTGGCCTCTTCTTCAGCCTTGGCCTTGGCCTCTGTCTCCACCTTGGCCCTGGCCTCTGCTTCAGCCTTGGCCTTGGCCTCTTCTTCAGTCTTGGCCTTGGCCTCTTCTTCAGCCTTGGCCTTGGCCTCTTCTTCAGCCTTGGCCTTGGCCTCTTCTTCAGCCTTGGCC
>CAYUYB010000003.1:0-11733 GCA_964449025.1 uncultured Desulfobacteraceae bacterium | reverse complement strand
TGGCCTTGGCCTCTTCTTCAGCCTTGGCCTTGGCCTCTTCTTCAGCCTTGGCCTTCGCTTCTTTGTCTACCTTTGCCTCTGCCTTCTCCTCCAGCTTTGCTTCCGCACCCTTCTTCTCCTCCTTGACAGCGGGCGCCTTCTTCTCTTTCGCAGCTTTAGGCTTCTCCTTTTGAGGCCCTTTCTCCTTTTTAGGGCCTGGAGGTGGCTCGGCCTCACCAAAATCCAGGTTCGGCTGCGGAGAAATAGAGATCAACTCTGCCTCCGTAAGTTCCATCCTTTTGGATATGCCATCAACCTCTAGCGCCATTCCTCCGTTTATCATCAAATCGATAAAAGACCTCATGATACGTGCCGTCTCCGGATGTCTCAAAATAGCCACATCCGAACCAGCAAGCAGAAAACACACGGAGGCGACAGCCTCCATCAGGATAGCCCTCTTTTCCGGGTCACCTAACGTGGGGGCCTCTGAAATAGTTTCCCCCGCCTCCTTGCATTTCCATACCTCGTTGCCGATATTATTCATCATGGGCACCTGGAGTTTCTCATCTTCCTGGGTCAAGGCTGCCATTCTGATCCTTTCCATCACAGAATAGCTGTATTCCATGCCGTAGCCGATTCCACCTGTAGTGGGATCGATTATAATCTTATCCATATTCACGCCCAGATTTCCGAGCAGGATATTCAACTGTTTTGCTAAATTGACATCAATGGGTGTCGAAGCGACCACTGTGTGCCCATAACCAAGCGCGCTCGCTCCCACCCCTTTGTAACAACCTTCCTCAATCGGAGACAAAGAAACATTCTTCCCTTCGCAAAGTTCACAGATCTTCTTCATTACCTCTTCGTCTTTCTCATTGTTAGCCGTGCCCCAGCAAACGAGCGGGACGCTGATGGCATCTGATACGTTTTTGGCCACAGCCGCTGCATCCTTGGCCCCTCTGTTCATCCCGTTGGGGTCTGTACTCTTCAACTGTAGAACAATGATGTCCGCCCCGTATTCTTCCACACATTTCTTTGCCCATTTTGCCGGGTCGGAGACAACATCTTTCACGGGTTCAATAGCAGCCGCTGGCCATTCCTCCGAGGGGTCGTAATCCCATATCTCCATAGCAACCTTTGGCGGGTTGGGCACAGTCCCTTCAAAGAGATGGAAAGGATAGCTGTCTTCTCCTCCTAGGGTAACGGCCCCGTCACCCACGCCTATACTGGTCTGCCCTACAACGCCTGAATAGGGCTGTTTTGGTATCGCGAAGCCCAATTTCTATACCTCCTTCTTTGTGTGCAGTAAAAATTAGCGGTTATAACCCTGTATACGTCTTAATCCTACACCTCTTAATATCTGATTATTGTGCTCTGTCAATAAGACCACAAAGTAGGCAAAAAAAAATAAACCCTCACAGATAGGGCATGAGGTATAAACTTAGTTTAACAGTTCGTTTCTTGTCAAGAAATTTTCTCAAACAAAATAAGGGCCGCTGATCCGCTTGATAACTAGGTTGGTTAATGATGTATAATTATTTTCGGGTCCGTGGGCCTTCTCCCAATAAGCTACTCATAATATAGTTTTTGTTTGATATTTCCCTGCAAATCTCATATCATACATTGATTTACTAATTGATATTCCTCTACCTATATTACTGTTATGACAACAAAAAATAACATTTGGGATCAGGTTGTTGACGGTCTCACTTCAAAAATCAGCCCTGTTGAAATAAAAACCTGGTTCGCAGACAGTAAATGTAAAACCCTTGATAACAATCTTGTTATCATCACGGTCCCAAATAAATTCATAGCTAATTGGCTAAAAGATAATTATTTCAGAGACATATACCTTGCTTTAAAAAAGATATTAAAAGAGAACCCCGAGATACGTTTTGAATGCTTCAAAACTGGCCACAAGGCACCACACGAAAGCGCTCAAAAACAACATCATATAAAAACCATTTCGATTGAAACCAATCTAAATAGTTCTATGAATTTTGATAACTATATTATCACTGACTTTAATAGGTTTGCCTTGTCTTCAGCGATCGAGGTATCCAGTAACCCGGGAAATTACTATAACCCGTTCTATCTTTTCTCAAGGAATTGTACGGGAAAGACGCACCTTTTAAATGCCATAGGGAATCGTATCATCAACAACAATCAATATCTCAATATATGTTATACCTCTTCCAGGGCCTTCATTTCTGAATTCACTGATGTCTTAAATGATAATCTGCATCTTTTTAATAATAGATATATGAACCTAGATGTCTTATTGTTTGATGATATACAGCATCTAACAACTAACAGCAGGATACAGGAAGAGTTTCTCCATATCTTTAATCATATCTACGCAGAAGGTAAACAAATAATCATAACCGCGGACAGGCACCCGGATAAACTAAACAATATAAATATTGAACTGAAATCCAGGTTAGGCTCCGGGTTGATCGCAGAGTTGCATGATTTTGATTATAAAGTAAAGTACGATATTATTAAAAGAAAAATAGATGATTACAATATAAAAATACCAAATGATATAATTTACTTATTATTAAAGTCGAATAATAATATTAAAACTATTTTAAAAAATATTATACGAGTCGAAAGATACTTAGCTTTAAACAACCATGATATAAATATTTCTCTCGTTAACTTAATGATTAACAATAATATCGATAATACAAATATCGATTTAAAAGACATCCAATCTCTTACGGCTAGGTATTTTAATATATCAACGTCCGATATTATATCCGACAAGAGAAACAAGGTATACGCCTATCCACGACAATTGGCTATGTACCTTTCCCGTAAATATACAAACCTATCTTACCAAGAGATCGGATACGAATTTGGGAACAGGCATCACTCCACTGTTGTGTATGCGTTGAAAAAGATTAATAAGATAAAAAAGCTAAAAAAAGAGGTAAAAGGTGATTTAAACAACATAGAAGCCCTATTAATGTAGTCTTAAAGGTTTAATCTGGAAATATTTTTATAAGGAAAGACCCACGATTTGTGTGTAATATACAATATAACACGAACGCGAAGGATGCGGCCGGCTGGAAGCTATCAATCGCTTATAAACAAGTTTTGTTATGTTTCCTTGATTTCTTATAGACAGGAATAGATTTATAGAAATATGGACACAGGATGTTTAAAAGATTGCCGAAAGACCGTCTTTTTAAATAGAAAATTTCGTTGTTATTCAGGCAAGCTAAACCGTTTATCGACAAAATAAGAGGATTTATTAATACGATTATATATACTTAAAAGAATAAAAATCATATCTTAGGAGACTGACATGGAAATAAAAGTTAACAGAGACGTATTTTTTAAGGCCGTTTCAAAGGTGCAGAATATCATAGAAAAGAGGAGCAATATGCCGATTCTTTCCATGATCCTTTTATCTAGTACTGATTCCAATATGCATATATCAGCCACGGATCTGGAGATAAGTCTTCAACAGACGGTCCCTGTAGAAGTTATTAATAAAGGGAGCATCACTATCTCAGGAAGAAAGATATTTGAAATCTTAAAAGAGAGTACCAGTGATACTATTTATCTCAAAGAGAAGGATAATAACTGGGTATTTATCTCTGACAATAAGACCCAGTACAACCTTGCCTGTATGCCTGCGGACGAATATCCTATTTTTATTGAGCCTGAAGATACGCCTACAATCGAGATACCTGGAGAAATGTTAAGCGAAATGATCAATAAAACGATCTATTCTGTTACAATGGAAGAGGCTGGATTCAAGCTGTCGGGGATATTTACAGAGAAGGTAACCAAAGACGCTCAGACATTTCTTAGAATGGTTGCCACGGATGGACATCGGTTGTGTCTCGTGGATAAATATCATGAAAATATTAAGGACATGAATATTGATAAAGGAGTTATGATACCCAAAAAGGGTATGCTGGAGTTAAACAGGTTGGCGTCCGGGGAAGACAGTATAAATATTGGGTTCAAACAGAATAATTGCGTGGCTAAAAAGGAAAATTATCTTATTATTATCAGGTTGTTGGAGAGCAAGTTTCCTGATTATAGCTCGGTCATTCCGAAAAAGGTCAAACATAAAGTAAAGATTAAGAAACAAGAGATTCTAGAGGGCATGAAGAAGATGATGATACTAAGCTCAGAGAGCTATAGGGGAGTAAAGATTACACTCGAGAAGAACAACATGGAGCTTGTTTCGGTCAATCCGGACCTTGGAGACGTCAAAGACAATATACAGATTGAATATGATGATAAGCGCCTGGAGATGGGGTTTAACTCGAGATATTTTATTGAAGTTCTTCAGTCGATGTATAGCGCAGAGGTCGAGGTTGGTTTCATTGATAATGCAAGTCCATGTATAATCAAAGGGGATGATGACATGGGTTTTCTGGGTTTGATTATGCCTATGAGGATTTAGTATGTTGGATCTAAATGCAAATTATGGTGCCGAAGACATAAAGGTACTGGAAGGCCTTACAGCGGTCAGGAAAAGACCTGCGATGTATATAGGTAATACCGGGGTAGAGGGATTGCACCACCTAGTATATGAGGTAGTGGATAATAGTATTGATGAGGCTATGGGGGGATACTGTAACTATATAAATATTAAGATACAAAACGAGGGCATAGTTAGTGTCGTGGATAACGGCAGGGGTATCCCTGTTGGTATCCATAGGACCGAAAAGATCCCGGCATTAGAGGTGGTGATGACAAAGCTTCATGCCGGTGGAAAGTTTGATAATAAGAGCTATAAAGTATCAGGTGGTCTTCATGGAGTAGGCGTGTCTGTGGTTAATGCGCTATCCGAGTTTCTGGAAGTCGAAGTGTTTTTGGAGGGCAAGGTATATTTCCAGAGATATGAGCGAGGCGTTGTGAAAAGTGAGCTGAAGGTTATCGGGGAAACAAAAAAAAGAGGAACAAGGATATCATTCAGGCCAGACCCGGAAATATTCGAGACCACGGAGTTTGATTTCGATACTCTGTCCACCAGGATGAGGGAGTTGTCTTTCCTTACAGCAGGCGTGAGGATAAAGATATCCGATGAGCGCACAGGAGACAAGAGGGATTTCTTTGAGGAGGGTGGCATAGTCTCATTCGTAGAATACATTAATAAGAATAAAGAGGTCCTTCATAAAAGGCCTATCTATATATCAGGAGATAAAAATGACGTACTAGTGGAAGTCGCTCTGCAATACAACAACACGTATAATGATAAGATTTTTACATTCGCGAACAATATAAACACGATAGAGGGAGGCACCCATCTCGTAGGTTTCAAATCCGCCATAACCAGAAGTATAAATCAGTACCTGCAGCAATCTTCAAAGAGCAAGAACAGCAAGGATAAAGCGAGCGGAGATGACGTGAGAGAGGGATTGGCCGCGGTCATAAGCGTTAAACTACCCAATCCACAGTTTGAGGGTCAGACCAAGACAAAACTCGGAAATAGTGATGTCAAAGGGCTTGTTGAGAACCTGGTAAACGATGGGTTAAGCAACTATTTTGAAGAGAATCCTCGAGCAATAAAGGCTATCTTGGAAAAGGTCACCGAAGCGGCGCGAGCGAGAGAAGCCGCCAGGAAGGCCAGGGATCTAGCTCGACGGAAGGGGGTCCTTTTAGATCATTCATTACCGGGAAAATTGGCTGACTGCCAGGAGACCGATGCGAGTCTTTGTGAGATATTTCTTGTGGAAGGAGATTCGGCGGGTGGTTCGGCAAAACAGGGGAGAGACAGGCGAAATCAGGCGATCCTGCCCTTAAAAGGGAAGATACTGAATGTGGAAAAGGCACGGTTTGATAAGATGCTATCGAGTGAAGAGATACGCACGATTATCACCGCGCTGGGGACAGGCGTGGGAGACAGTGAGTACAATATAGAATCCCTAAGATATCATAAGGTAATCATTATGACGGACGCTGATGTTGACGGATCCCATATCAGGACGCTCTTGCTGACCTTCTTTTTTAGACAGATGCCTGATTTGATAGAAAAAGGGTACCTGTATATCGCGCAGCCGCCTCTTTACCGCATAGCATTGAACAAAAAGGAGTTCTATATAAAAGATGAAGAGGCGCTCAACGATTTCCTTTTGAGGCGCATAGCAGAGAGTGAAGGTGTAAGACTGGAATCAGGGGAACAGTTAACAGGACAGAGACTCGTGAATCTGCTTAAGGGGATAATACGATATGAGAGGAACCTTGAGAAACTTGTTAAGCGCGGTTACATCCCTGAGCTTGTTGTTTTTTTGGCTTCCAAAGGACCGACCGATCAGAGCTTATTTAAGGATAGGGTGTTTATGGAAAAGATTCTTGAGCAGCTTGGCCGAGAAGGGTTCACCATCAGTAAGGTCAGCATGAGCGAAGAGGACGGCGAATACGAATTTGAAGTGACAGGACCAAAAATCGGGGGCAAATCTGTATCTGTAAACTGGGAATTGCTTGCTTCTAGGGAACTAAGGAGCATGATCTCAATCCATGATAAACTGGGCGCTTTAATGCGAGGTGGTTACATAATTAGCGGTGAGGGCGATGGAAATAGGGTTCATAACCACCAAGAACTTATAGACGATCTCCTTGAGAGGGCCAAAAAGGGCCTTACTATTCAGAGATATAAAGGGCTTGGTGAAATGAATCCCGAGCAGCTGTGGGCTACCACCATGGACCCAGAAAAGAGGAGGCTCATCCAGGTAAAGATAGAGGATGTCGTGGAGGCTGACGATATCTTTACGGTGTTAATGGGAGACAAGGTTGAACCCAGGAGGGAGTTCATTCAGAATAACGCGCTTGAGGTTAGGGAATTGGATATATAAAAAAAGATAGCCACGTGGCGGATAGGCCAAAGCAAAAGGCTCATTAGCCATCGTGATTCGCCTCCTTTTTGGAGAGGGGAAATGGTCACGGACACACGTTTTGATTCAGTGAAGATAGAAGATGAAATGAAACGGTCTTATCTCGAATATTCGATGAGCGTTATAGTGGGTAGAGCGCTTCCGGATATAAGGGACGGCTTGAAGCCTGTCCACAGGCGTGTTTTGTACGGCATGCATGACCTAAAGAATTATTTTAACAAACCATACAAAAAGTCCGCCAGGGTGGTTGGAGACGTAATAGGGAAATATCACCCGCATGGTGACGCCGCGGTGTATGACACTATCGTACGAATGGCACAGGATTTTTCTTATAGGTATCCATTGGTTGACGGTCAGGGTAATTTTGGATCCATTGACGGAGACCCGCCAGCGGCCATGAGGTATACCGAGGTGCGGATGACTCAACTGGCAGAGGACTTCCTGTCGGATATAGAGAAAGAGACCGTGGACTTTCTTCCGAATTATGATGATTCACTGGCGGAACCCTCTATATTGCCTACGACCATCCCGAATTTACTGGTGAACGGCTCCTCAGGGATAGCCGTGGGTATGGCAACCAATATACCCCCCCATAATCTGAGTGAGGTGTGTAAGGCCATAATAGCGGTTATTGATAACCCGGGTATTAGGGTGGAAGGCCTCATGGAAATAATTCGGGGACCTGATTTTCCAACTTATGGTTTTATGCTCGGGAGAAAGGGGCTTTTGGATGCGTACAAGACCGGCAGGGGCATAATAAAGATTAGGGCTAGGGCCTTTGTGGAGAAGGTCGGTAAAAGCAAGGAAAGGATCATAATCTCGGAAATCCCATACCAGGTTAACAAGTCAAGGCTTCTGGAAAGTATCGCGGAACTGGTAAAGGCGAAAAAGATCGAGGAGATATCGGATATCAGAGATGAATCAGATAGAGAGGGAATGAGAATAGTAATAGATGTCAAGAAGGACGGTAATTCCCTCGTTGTGATGAATCGCTTATACAAGTTTACTCAAATGGAGATATCCTTCGGGATTATTTTTCTGGCCTTGGTAAACGGGAGACCACAGGTCTTAAGCCTTAAAGAGATACTTGATCACTTTATAAGTCACCGTCGAGAAATAATCGTCAGGAGGACTAAATTTGAACTCAGCAAGGCCGAGGAACGAGCGCATATCCTTGAAGGACTCAAAAAGGCCCTCGAATTTCTTGACGACGTGATCTCGTTAATAAGGGCGTCCTCTGATCCTAAGGAGGCCAAGATTCGGTTGATATCCGAGTTCGATCTTACGGGTGTGCAGTCTCAGGCCATTTTAGATATGCGATTACACAGGCTGACCGGTCTTGAGAGGGAGAAGATAGAGTCGGAACATACCAACCTTATAAAGGATATATCGAGGTTTAAGGGCATTTTAGAGACTCCGTCCACGGTGATGCAGATGATCAAGGAAGAAATGAGGGAGACAATTAAGAGATTCGGGGACAGTCGAAGAACAGAGCTATCCGAGGAAGTAGCCGAAATCTCCCTTGAGGATCTGATAGCTGAAGAAGACATGGTGGTTACAATCAGCCATAGGGGTTATATCAAGAGAAATCCCATAAGTCTTTATAGGGCCCAGAGGCGGGGCGGCAAGGGTCTGACCGGCGTGGTGCCCAAGGAAGAGGATTTTGTTGAACATCTATTTGTGGCTTCTTCGCATAATTACCTCTTGTTTTTCACCAATAAGGGACGGGTATATTGGAAAAAGGTTCATGAGATACCGGAGGCCGGGAGGATGTCAAGAGGTAAGGCTATCGTAAATCTCCTTGAATTGCAGAGTGGAGAACAGGTAGCAACAATCCTGCCGGTTAAGGAGTTTAATGAAGATTACTTCGTGGTTATGGCCACCAAAAACGGGCTGGTGAAGAAGACGGAACTTAAGGCTTACGCCCGCCCCAGGACTATAGGCATCATAGCATTAAGGATAAACGAAGATGATGAATTGATATGCGCCAGGCTGACAAAGGGCGCGGACGACATTTTCCTCACTACCCGGCAGGGAAAGGCCATCAGGTTCCCGGCATCGGATCTTAGGAGCATGGGTAGGGTTGCCGCGGGTAATATAGGGATAAGGATGGAAGAGGGAGATGAAGTGGTAGGTATGGAGGCCATAGGGGAAGGGGCCACTATCCTGACGGTAACCGAAAACGGATTTGGTAAGCGCACCAAGACGGAAGAATACAGGCGGCAAGCCAGGGGAGGAAAGGGGATTTTAACCATCAAGACCACGAAAAGAAACGGAGCCGTTGTATACTCTTATCAGGTGAACGACACCGAACAATTGATGCTGATAACCGAACAGGGCAAGATTATACGGATAAAGGTAGAGGACATCTCGGTGATAGGAAGAAATACGCAGGGGGTAAGATTGATCAACCTGAATGAGGGAGAAAAGGTGGTGGGTGTCGCAAAAGTCATGGAAGACTAATCATTATCGACGGGTATTCCCTTGAGTGAATATCTTGACCGACTTCATATTGTTTCTGCCAGACGTCATGGCATACAGGGATCAGCGGGTTATCATGCCCTCCATAAAAAACTTCAATCTCCTCGAAACTTTATACTAATCTATTTCTTATCTCCCTTTTTGCTTCACCTGGTGCAGACTAAAAAAAGAGGCTTCATTAACCGGAAGAGCTTTGGAGGGTTTATTTGAATTTTCGGTTATTCTTGCAGTATATCGGGATAAAGCGTTACTGAAAAGGCAAGCAGCAGGGGTATGTTAGGATAATAACGCATAAAGAGGTTGCCGCTTATGTCCAAGACACAGATCACCAAGATAGGGGTAATAGGGGCCGGGAGCTGGGGAACTACTCTGGCTAATCTTTTAGCGGAAAAGGGGTTATCCACGGATTTGTGGGTGAGGGAGGAGGAGGTATATACGCAAATTAAGGAAGAAGGGATTAATAGGATGTTTCTTCCTGGAAGGCCGCTGGTGTCCACCCTTAATCCGGTCAAAACCTTTGAGGAGGCGATATGTGAAAAAGAACTTGTCGTTATAGTAGTGCCATCCCATGTTTTTAGAGAGGTTTTGCAGAAAATGAGGCCCTATCTGCGTCCGGGCATGGGGCTGATTTCCGCAACTAAGGGTATTGAGAATAACAGCCTGAAGATTATGTCACAGGTAGTAGAGGATGTGTTGCCGGGACAATACGCGGATCGCTTGGCGTGTCTGGCCGGCCCGAGCTTTGCCAAGGAAGTGATTATAAAGCAGCCTACAGCTGTTACTATTGCCTGCCGGGATCATGCTTACGGGGAACAACTCCAGAGGCTTTTTTCAACAGAATATTTTCGGGTATATGTGAGCACGGATGTGGTGGGCGTTCAATTATGCGGGGCCCTGAAAAATGTCATCGCCATAGCTGCCGGCGCGGCAGACGGTCTAGGTTTCGGTCTTAATGTGAGGGCGGCTTTGATCACCAGGGGACTGGCTGAGATTACCAGGCTGGGTGTGGCCATGGGGGCTAATCCTATGACCTTCGCAGGATTATCGGGTGTGGGAGATCTCGTCCTTACCTGCACCGGTGACCTGAGCAGGAATCGGACAGTAGGCCTCAAGATTGGTCAAGGAATGAGGCTGGAGGAGATAACAAAGGGCATGAATATGGTGGCGGAGGGCATAAAGACGTCCATTTCAGCCTATGAGCTGGCTAGAAAGATGAAGGTGGACATGCCGATTACCAATCAGGTTTATGAAGTCCTTTATAGGGAAAAAGACGCAAGGTTGGCGGTTAAGGAGCTCATGACAAGGGGCTTAAAGAAGGAATTGGAGAATTAAGGTAAAGGAAGATGGCGCTGAACCTGGTGTTTTGTATCATGGGGTTCGTACTCCTCTATTACGGGGCGGAATGGCTGGTAAAAGGCTCATCAAGCCTTGCCAGAAGCCTAGGGATAACCCCGGTGGTTATAGGGCTGACAGTAGTTGCATTCGGGACATCTGCACCTGAATTCGTGGTAAGCCTTGTCTCCTCTGTAAAAGATAATAGCATGATAGCAATAGGCAACGTGGTGGGGAGCAATATCTGTAATATCGCCCTTATCCTGGGAATTGCCGCTTTATTTAGACCCATCACCTGCGACAGATCACTGGTTAATCGAGACATACCCATCATGATCGGTACATCCTTTTACCTTCTGTTTTTGTCTTTAGATTCACGGCTTGGGAGATTCGAAGGGGCGACACTGTTTGGTGGCGTGATAATCTATACCCTTTTTAACTATCATGTGGCTGTCAAGGAGTCCGTAGATGGCCCGGAAGGAATTGATCAGTTTGAATCAGGACTGCGAGATGTCGGTTACGCAACGTCACGATCAGGTCAAATTATCCTGATTTTAGCAGGGATAGCGGGAGTAGTAGCAGGGGCACAGATTGTGGTGGATGCCGCAGTTGAGATCATGGAGATGTTGGGGGTGAGCGAGAAGTTCATAGGATTGACCATGGTGGCGTTAGGGACTTCGCTGCCGGAGCTGGCCACATCAGTGGTAGCTGCAGTAAAAAAAGAGATGGACATAAGCATAGGCAACGTGGTGGGGAGCAACGTATTCAACCTTCTCAGTGTTCTGGGTGCGGCGTCTTTGGTAAGGCCGATACATATTCCAGGAGGCTTTTTTGGAAGCGGGCTGGTTATTGATTATGGTGTTATGATGTTTACTAGTTTCCTTCCCTGGGTTTTTATGGCCAAGGGACTTACGGTGGCAAGGAGCGAAGGGCTTTTGCTGATATTTTGTTATTTTGGTTATTTGGCATATCTTGTGGTGCAGACGTTCTAATATACAGAGACAGTTCTTAGGCCCCGGCGCGGCTTTGAAGCAAGATGGACGGGAATAAACACATAGATCGCCTCAGTCCCGAGATCATA
>CAYUYB010000002.1:0-29636 GCA_964449025.1 uncultured Desulfobacteraceae bacterium | reverse complement strand
GACCTTCACGTACCTGCCGGCAGGTGAATTTGTGGGGACCGTAGGAGAAGACATATTCCGGGTCGAGTCCGTCCAGATATTGGAAGTTCCTCTGTATTGCCTTGGCAAGGGAGTCGAAATCCATGTCATCGTTGAATTCAGGATAGAAATACTTGACCGGTATTAGGACCTGTTCAGGCACATGGGGGGCCTCTTCAAGGGGACGGTAGCACGCGGCCCATAAGCCCGCAATGGGCACAAGAAAGATGATAATCAACAAGACATGGGCAATCTTGTGTGATATAGCCAGATCACGCTTTTCCATAATATTGTCAGTTTTTGGGGCAATTATATCTATCTATTTTGGGAAATTCGTATAAGAATCCAGCATCACAGATAGCATGGTTAAAGTTTTTACAGGAATAGATTGACTTTTATTAGATATTTATAGCATACAGAGGGACAATTATCGATATAAAAGGCGAGATATTGAGACAATAGGGTTTTCTCGGAGATGTCAGGCCGAGCGGGAGGGTCTATCAGTCCTGGCTGGATTGGATATATATGTGGCATATATACCACGCTGACTGATATCATAACCAGGGGGAAACCTGCGATTCAATGATAAATCGGTAAAAATAAGAGTAAAAACAGATATATGAGAATTTATTTGGGAGTTCATTATGATGGCACGTTAATTGCGAGAATAAAGGTGCTGCTTAATTGGATTATTAGGGGGAGGATGTGGATTATAAACAACGTACGGTTCGAGATAGCATAAGTTGTACAGGAATTGGGCTACATAGCGGGAAAAAGGTAAAACTGACCATTAAACCCGCCGCGCCTGACACCGGGATTAGATTTTTAAGGAAGGATTTGCCCGGACGTCGAGTTATAAAGGCCCGTTTTGAGAATGTGGTTGATACTAACATGTCTACCACTATAGGGAATAACAACGGGAACAAGGTCTCGACTATAGAGCATTTAATGGCCGCTTTCTTCGGTTTCGGGATTGATAACGCCCTTGTGGAACTCGACGGCCCCGAGGTCCCTATTATGGACGGGAGTTCGGCCCCTTTTATCTTTCTTTTGAAAAGTGTCGGTATTAGAGAACAAAATAGAGCTAAAGAGTTTATTGTAATAAAAAGGACTTTTAAGATTCAGGAAGGCAATAGATCAATCCTCGTAAAGCCTTCAAGACAGCTCAAGATATCCTTTACGGTGGATTTTCGGCATCCCTTAATAAATAATCAAAGATACAGCCTGTGCTTTTCAGGTAAGAATTTTGTTGATGAGATAAGCAGGGCCCGGACCTTCGGTTTTTTGAAAGACATTCAGGCCTTAAGAGACGCAGGCTTAGCCAAGGGAGGATCCTTGGACAATGCTATCGTTATTGATGGTTTTAGGGTGCTGAATGAGGATGGCCTGAGGTACAAGGACGAATTTGTAAGACATAAGATTCTGGATTTTATAGGAGACCTTGCGGTCATCGGTTCACCGGTTATCGGACATTTCTACGTACAGAAGTCGGGGCACTCGCTCAATCAGTCCATGTTAAAGAAACTGACTGCCAGCAAGAGGTACTGGAAGAGATTGACCCTGGAAAGCCCCGAGGAGGGGATCGAAGGCAGTGTAAAAATCCCGGTATTCGGATGGCCGGAATCTGTTGTCGCCTGATTAGTGCGCATCCAAAAACATATGTTTTTTGACAGACACCATCAGAACTCAGCAATGAGCCTGTCGAATTGGTACCAGCTTAAGACATCAAAAACAGAGACTTGGGTCACTGCTGATCGCTGATGGCGGATCGACTGAGCTCGCCGAAGTCTGAACGTTCCATCCAGAAATAGCCTATTTGTGTATGGAGACGAGTTAAAACCTTATTATACCCCAAAATACATCCTTTCATTGAGTTTGCCGCAGATGATGCCTGATGGCGGATCATGCGGTTTGATTACTATTGCATTTATGTCTTGCCTCGGATATCATACCCTATAAAAATATCGATATATACCAGTAAGTTCCGGTGGGCGTTAGGCCGACTGGACCTTTCAGACATTTGAAATATCAGAAAAAGATGAAAAACTATCGGGAGAACAATATTCAGGATCTTAAAAGGCAACGAAGAGAGCGTGTTATCATAGCATGTCTCATCGTCGTGGTCTTTTTCCTATCCTATCTGGGTTTCAAGATCTATGACATAGGTGCGGACCTTCCCATATCAAACAGTATTCTTGTCTTTGCACTTATTAACATCAATGTTATCTTGCTCCTGCTTCTCCTTTTCCTGACTATGAGGAATCTGGTCAAGCTGATTTTTGAAAGAAAAAGAAAGATCATGGGGGCAAGACTCAGGACCAAGCTGGTAGTGGCTTTCATAACACTCTCCTTGCTGCCTACGATAATCCTCTTTTTGGTCTCTGTTCAGTTCATTTCCGCCTCTATCGAATACTGGTATAACCTTCCCATTGAGAGATCACTTAAGAATTCTTTGGAAGTGGGAGAAGACTATTATCAATACATAAATGATGAGATTATCTCCTTTGGCAACAATCTCAGCCAGCTGATAACGTATCACGGCTATATGCTCATTTCAAGGATAGAGGATCTGGAGAAGTTCATCAAAGAAAAACGTTCGGAATACAACCTCGCCTCGATAAAGGTCTTTTCTAGATCAATGGAGTTAAGGGCATCCGCAGTTGATGACAGTAAAGAGTTGTCTCCCTTTAAAAATCCACCTGACACTTCCTTGTGGGAGGGTTTTGAGAAAGGCACGGATGTCCTGGATATTCGGTCCTCGGCCCAAGGTAAATTGGTAAGTGTCATTGTACCTATATTTTCAAGGACCGAGTCCAAGGCGGTGGTAGGTTTGATTGTTTTAGCAAAATTTGTACCCGAGGTTTTTGTCAACAGGCTAGACGGCATATCAAGAGGGCTGGAAGAATACAGGCAATTTAAGGTGATGAAAAGGCCCATAAAGATAAGCCATATGATTACTTTATCCATTGTAACCCTTCTCATTATTTTTACTTCCGTGTGGTTTGGTTTTTTTCTTTCCAAAGGCATCACCGTCCCAATCCAGGAGCTGGCCGAAGGGACTGAGCGCATTGCGTCCGGTGATTATGACTTTTTTATTGATCTGGAGGCGCCCGACGAGATAGGGATCCTCGTAAATTCTTTTAACAGAATGACCCTTGATCTTAAAAACAGCAAGAAACAGCTAGAGGCAACGAATGAAGAGCTGATAAGGCGGAATGTGGAGATAGAACAAAGGCGGCTTTATATGGAAATTGTCTTGGCAAATGTTGGCGCGGGTGTTGTATCGGCGGATATGGAAGGAAGGATCCTGACTATCAATAAATCAGCGCAGGAGATGCTGAATATAAGTGCTAAAAATATTATCGGTAAAGATTATAAGGATATATTGAATCAGGAACAGATCAAGGTGATCGATGATTTTATCAGAGACAGGACCTTTCTCCGGAAAGGTTTTATACAAAAGCAGATAAATCTCATGGTCGGGAACAGGAGTTTAACCCTGCTATTTTCTATCAATATGCTGCGTGATGACCAGGGGAGATATTCCGGGCTGGTCGCGGTGTTTGAGGATCTCACCGAAATCGAGAAGGCGCAGAGGATGGCAGCATGGCGGGAGGTGGCGAGACGTATCGCCCATGAAGTAAAAAATCCCCTTACACCCATTCAGCTTTCCGCTCAGAGGCTTAAAAAAAGATACGGGAACATGGCGAGCAAGTTTGACGGCAAGGTCTTTGAGGAATGTACGGATATGATAATTAATCAGGTCGAGGGGTTAAGGCGACTTGTAAACGAATTTTCCATCTATGCCCGAATGCCGGCATCAAGTCCGACGCTGGAGGATTTAAAGCAGATCATAAAGGAAGCGGTGGGCCTCTACGGGGAGACAGAGAACAACGTGAAGGTGATTTTCCATCAACCAGACGAAGTGCCTTTGTTTAGGGTGGATAAGGAGCAGATTAAAAGAGTGATGATCAACCTGTTAGACAACGCGATAGCTGCGATAGACAAACCCGGGGGAGAAGTTGTGGTAGATCTCAGCCATGATAAAGAAAATGAAATAGCAAGGATAGTGGTTGCTGATAATGGAAAGGGTATACCTCCCTATGCGAAGACAAGGCTTTTCGAACCCTATTTTTCAACCAAAAAGCACGGAACCGGCCTGGGCCTAGCTATAGTTAATACGATCGTACATGATCATAACGGATTCATTGAGGTCCAGGATAATGAGCCTCGTGGGACAAGGTTTATTATAGAACTCCCGGTAAATTTATGATGCGCGAAAATAATAGTTCCTTGAAAAGGGATTTTACAACCGGGCCCTAACGGAATAATCTTATGCCGAAACTCTCTTTTCTTTATGATTTTGCCTGGAGCCTCTTTTTAATATTTTCTCTCCCCGTATTTTTTCTATCAAGAGACAAGTGGCTTTATGGCAGATTGGCAGTAAAATTACCTCCTGTACCGACCGTGAGAGGGAATGTCTGGATTCACGCTCTTTCGGTGGGTGAAGTAATATCCGCCATACCGCTTGTGGATGGAATCAGGGAGCAATACCCTTCAAGGACCATTGTTTTTACTGTGAAAACAGAACACGGGATGAAGATTGCCCGTGAAAAACTTGGGGACAAGGTGGATATCTTGCTTCCCATGCCTCTGGACCTTTGGTGGGCGATAAGGAGACTGGTGAATCATATCCATCCTTCCGTTCTGTTGTTAGTGGAAAGCGATATCTGGCCCGGGCTGCTTTCCTTTGTTAAAAATAGGGGTGTAAAAACTATCTTGATAAACGGACGTGTCTCTCCACGCACTTTTATGGCCTATAGACGATTTCGTTTTTTGTCCCGGATGATGTTAGGTTGCCTGGACATGTTCCTGATGCAAACGGAGCAGGACAGATTAAGGTTACTTAAGATAGGCGTAAAGAGCGACAATGTGGCTGCTGTGGGAAATATCAAGTTTGACATGGAATGGAAACCCATGGATGAAAGGGAGCGAGGTTATTGGTCAGATCGACTTCGGCTAAAGACAGGAAGCAGGATTTGGGTTGCAGGAAGCACCCATGAAGGGGAAGAACGGATTCTTCTGGAGACATTCAAAAGGCTGGAAGATATATTCCCAGATCTTATTCTTATTATTGTGCCTCGAAACGTAAAAAGGTCCGGTGATGTATATAGGCTGAGTATTGAAATGGGCTTTAGTACTGTGCTGCTGAAGGATCTGGAGGCGAATGATACGCCTCCGTATCAGGTCCTGATTATGGATACTATGGGAGAACTAAGTCGAGTTTATGGATTAGGAGATATAAGTTTTGTGGGAGGGAGCATGGTCCCTGTGGGGGGTCACAATCTTCTGGAACCAGCAAGCTTCGGCTGCCCCGTTCTTTTCGGGAGGCACACCCATAATTTTGTCCTTATGTCTAAGCTCTTGATTGAGGCGGGTGGGGGCAGGAGGGTATATGGGGCGGAGGAGCTTTTTGTTGTTGTCTGTAGTCTCCTTTCCGATCCTTTGAGTTTAAACCAAATGGGTGCAAGGGCAAAGGGGTTTGTTGAAAAGAACAGGGGAGCTATGGAACGGGTTATGGAATACATTGGAGATTATATTGCGACTGCCTAATTGGACACGCATCCATGAAGAAGAACGATTTCATGGCGGTACCCCTTTTCTAGCCATGCTTTCTTTTTTATATGGACTGGCGGTAAAAATAAGGCTTTTCGCACTCAGGAAGAAAAAGAAGAAGGATTTGCCGGGGTTTGTCGTAAGTATAGGGAATTTGACAACGGGCGGAACGGGCAAGACACCCGCGACTATAATGATTTCGCAATGGGCGCTGGAAGAGGGTCACCGCGCGGCGGTGCTGTCAAGAGGTTATGGAGGAAATTACGAAACAAAAGTCTTGGTCTTATGCGGGATGCACAGTATAAGGGCAGGACCTGCCACAGCTGGTGATGAACCCTGTCTCATGGCCCGCAGGCTGAGATCTGTGCCGGTAATCATCTCTCGGGACCGTTATTCGGCAGGTTTGAAGGCCTGTGAAGATTTCGGCGCTGATTTTTTTATCCTTGACGATGGCTTCCAGCATCTGATGCTAAAAAGGGATCTAAATCTCCTTTTGATCGAGGCATCTGAGAAACCATTCGGTAACGGACATCTCCTACCATGGGGCCCCCTTCGGGAGCCTATTAAGGAAGCAAAGCGGGCAGATGCTGTTATATTCACGAAATCTGGATCCGGGTCCGCGGGGTATGAACTGGAAAACAGGCTAAGGGGAATTTTAGAGGGGAAACCCCTTTTCAGGGCCGAGCACATCCCTGAAAAGGTTGTTTTTCCGGTCAAAGATACGGACAATTCACCGGCGTTCTTAAAAGGGAAAAAGGTAATAGGCTTTGCGGGTATCGCCAGACCTAAAGCGTTTGAGGATACTCTGATAAAGCTGGGAGCTGATGTGCTATCGTTCAGGGCATTCAGGGACCACCATCTTTACAGCCGGCATGAATTGTTAGGCTTAATGGCTGAAAAAGAGATGAGGGGCGCAGAATTTCTGATAACTACTGAAAAAGACTGGGTAAGGCTCGAAGGTGTCCACTTTGAATTTCCTGATCTGGCCTATCTGGTGATAAGATTTTCCCTGTTGTCGGGGGAAGAAAAATTTTTTAATATGGTCAGGGATAAGGTTGAGAAAAGCTTAATATCACGGAAAGGTTTATAATAAGAAACACCCTGAGAGGATCCATTTGCTACGTGTTCTGATAATAAAATTAAGCGCTTTTGGAGATATTATCCATTCGTTGTCGGTTATGGACTGTTTCAGGGAATACTCTCAACAATATAACAGGGAGGTTGAAGTACATTGGCTGGTAGAGAAGAAGTGGAGCCCTCTGCTTAAAAATTGCCCGGATGTGAATAACGTTATAGTGATAAACACCAGGGACTGGAGAAGGTCGTTTTTGAGCGGGAAGACCTGGAAGGAAATATTAGGATTTTTGTCCAGCCTGAGAAAAACAAGATACGATATGGTGATTGATATTAACGGCCTGCTCAGGAGTTCAATCCTTGCCCGTATAGCCAGGACTGACAGGCGATTTGGTTTTTCAAGAAATTCTGGGTTTTGCAAGGAGAAGCATAGCGTACTTTTTTTGGACAGGACATTTTTCGTTTCATCCGGGCATGTGGTTGATCAGACGGTTGGTTTGTTTGAAAAGGTACTTGATATAAAGATAGAAAGAGATATCCATCCTTCCCTTCCCTTAAGTGAGGTTGCCTCGGGGCAAGCCAGAGAAATTCTTGCTCACAAAGCTCTTATTCCGGGGGATTTTGTTGTTATTGCGGCGGGTGGAGGATGGGAAACGAAATTGTTGAATGAGGGACTTATAGCCGAATTCTGTGATCGCGTGAGTAGTAACGGATTTAAGCCGGTTGTGTCATGGGCGGGAGAACATGAGAAGGGAAGGGCTGAACGGATTTCGAATCTGGCCAAGAGCCACGTTTTGCAGATAGGGGATGTACCTATTGATGTCTTTGTAGAATTGTTGAGGATGGCCCGTCTCGTAATAGGTCCGGATACCGGGACGGTGCATGCGGCCAGCGCCGTGGAGACAGCGACTGTCTCGTATTACGCTCCTTCTTCGTCGGAATACTCAGGACCCAGAAGAAGCACCGATAGGGTCGTGCAGATTTCACCTTACTGTGGCCCGTGCTTTAAAAGGAAATGTGGAAAAGGGCTTTGTAATAATGCTGACATCGGCCCGGTGCTGGATGAGATTAATAACGAGTTAAGGAGTGAAAGCATTTCGAAGTTGATATATGATGATAAAATAGAAAAGGAGCGGCGTTATGGCAATAAGTAAAGAGTTGCTTGATATTCTGGCGTGCCCCAAGTGCAAGGGGGACCTCTATCTGAACGAGGCGGGGGATGGGCTAATATGCAATAACTGTAAACTTGTGTACGAGATCAAGGATGACATTCCCATTATGCTGATCGAGGAAGCCAAACCTCTTCAGGATTAGACTAAAAGGGGAAAATCGTTTAATTATTGAGAAAGACATGAAACGGATTACTTTGATACTGATATGTGTCTTTATTATTGTCGGCGGATATGACATCGCCATCTCTTATGGACAAATCGAAATAGAAGGCTTTGATGGTTCATTCTTTAAGAGCTTGGAGGAATCCGGTTCAATACCCGGATATGGTCAGGCAACGGAAGAAAAGATCTACGAAGCTCTTTTTTATGATCTCTTCAAAGAGATAAGGAAACCTAGTTTTTATCTGGCAAATACAACCGAGCATAGGTGGTTTGCTGAAAACCCATATAAAGAGCAAGATTGGAAAGAGTGGTTAAAAGATTTGGGGGATATACCAATCAAGCTTGTTCAAGATCTTTATAGCATAAACGAAACGCAGGGTACCGTGAATTGGAACTCCGGAATCCTTGCCCCTGTTTTTTTGCCGGAAGAATATAGCCTTAATTCAAACCACAAAGACACGGATGAGTTTTGCTTGGTTGGAAAAGAGAAAGGGAATGTTGATGTATATACGCAAAAAGGCCGACAATATCTTTCCTACTACACTGTTTCAAAAGTCGCAT
This sequence comes from uncultured Desulfobacteraceae bacterium, assembly GCA_964449025.1. GTDB lineage: Bacteria > Desulfobacterota > DSM-4660 > Desulfatiglandales > HGW-15 > CAYUYB01. Next base: position 21,033 of record CAYUYB010000002.1, on the reverse strand, counting down.
TTTCTAACGATCGCAGATACGCGCTGCTAAAGTATTCTAAACATTGTGCGCCGTCAACCGGTGGAGAGTTTTTCGCTTCGTTTGAGTTTAAGGACAACAAGTGGCAGCGTATTGGTTATAAAGAGTTATAGATATGCTGATAGGCACTCGGCAAGAGATTTTTTCCAGGATTACGCCTCCCGGCCGACGGGCGAGTGCGTTATTATGTCCCTGAAAAGACCCACCGTCTTCCAACCCTCACAGCTATGATGGCTAGAGATATGCAGATGGCAACGCCCCCTAGGGAAACGGCCGGACCGAGGGATAAAACCAGCCAGGATATCCCTACTACAGGTAACAGACCGTAGCGAACCGCAATGCGAAGCATATCATGGCTTTGGATATAATGGGCGAGGGGTGGTGAATATTCATAATAGATATTAAGGAAAGTCTTGCCCGGGGTATTTGTGGACAGGAAACGGTCTCTAAAATCGCGAAGTATTTTGACGTGGGGCTCCAGAACTGAGCCGTATGCGGCCGTAGCTATAAAACATCCTGATGAGTCATCTCCTGTGGTTGCGTAGGCCTCGTTGGAATAATCGGAAAATCCCGCATGGTTGTAGGCGGCCACCTGGTAATAATAATTAGAGCTGGCCTGAAGGCCGCTTTCCGTGTAGGTTGTCGTATTTTCACCCAGAACTGCTATTTGGGAATAGTTGCCGTAAATATAATGCTTTCTCAAGATCGAAAAAGCCAGCTCATCGTCGGAGTTGTCATCCCAGGTCAGGCTGATTTCATAGGTGCCTTTACGGATGGCCGTCAGGTTGGTGGGGGCCTCGGGAGCCTTTCCCCCGATGAAGTTGCCAAAACCAACAGGCATATCCCCAACAGCTATAGTCTCCATTACAGTATTAGCGAATTCGCCGTCATTGTTGTAGACATCAATGATAGAGACAGTGCCTGCCAGCTGGTTTACGACATACACAATCTCTCCGGAACCGGTTATTGATATGCCATAAGGGCCGTTTCCCACATTGATGGTTTGTATGACTTCATAGTTGTCAAGCGTTATAACGGAAACCGTAGCGTCTGCATAGTTTGTAACATAGGCGTATTGCTGATCCGGGGTCACAACGACGCACCGGGGGTCATTGCCCAGAGGGACGGGCTGTGAAAGAGCATATGGGCCCTCATTGTCGTTATCGGGATCATAGTCGGTCAGGTCGAAATCGTCGCCTTGACTGTACAACTCGTAAGCGGAGAATATCGATAAGGTGCTATTGCCGTTATTGACTACGAATATATAGTATCCGTCGGGGCTTACTGTCACGCCGTAGGGTTTATCAAAGGCAACGTCCTTATCAGGGTCATTATAGTACTCAATATAATGATGATTGGAAAGGGTAACAAGCGATTCATGGGACTGTGTGGAAATGACGGATAATGAGTCATCCGAATTATTCGTGACATAGATATAGTTTCCATCCGGACTAATGGCTACTCCTATAGGCCCTGCCCCTACCCCCAAAGCTGTGCGGCTATTATCGGAGACCTTTACGATGGACAGTGCGTTGGCAGTATGGTTTGCGACGTATATGTAGGAATCGTCTGATGCTGCAGCGAGGCCGCGGGGAGAATCCCCGGCGTCCAGTTTCCCGATCAGGCTATTATTTAAGACGCTTATGACCGAAACCGTGTTGTCCAAGGAGTTGGATAAGAAAAGATTATCATTTCCTGGAGCCATGCCATATGGGCCGGCCCCGACATTGAGCGTGCCTTGGTGCGAGCTGCCTCGGACTTTAATAATATACACGGTATTGTCGCCGCTGTTCGGGATATAGGCAAATGCAGCCGCCTGACAGTCACTTGATGTAGATAACTGCCATAACAACACCAGAATCAGTAAAAAAAAGATTTGAAGCAATCGACGACAGATCATTTTATATAAGTACCCCTTTCCATTCAAAGATAATTAATAAAGCAATCCTTTTTACAATTCTCCTCATAATAATGCAAGTTGTTGTTTTCAGCAACCTGATCAGGGAATATTTGCGTGCCGGCACGCACGGTGTCTTTCTAGAAAGGTTATTGTTAGAGAAAAACCCCTTTTAAAGGCGATATCTCCAAGTTCGTTGACGCCGGACTAAAATACCCTGATTGACCTTTTCTTCTATATACCCGAATTAATTGCATTTTTGATTTTGCAGCAACAGGCGAACGGCTAGGAACAACTGACCATACGCCGATTTTGGCGCCTGAGGCTTAATTATTATATTAAAGACGTCTTGGTTTCAGAAAAATTGCACATTATTGATCTGCATGGTTTAAATGTAACCTTTTCAAGGTTGACAGCGACTTAACAACATAAGAATCGATTATAGAGAGATTGTGCTATTATGGTCGAGGGAGGGGGATTATATAAAGCATTGAAATGGATCACTGATGCGAATATCTTATTTTTGTGTATATTTGGCAGAAAAGGGTCGTTTCGGGGGATGCGGTTAGCATAGCTGGACACTTTTTGTAAAATCATTTTCTATCGCGGAGGGTTTTTGATATAAAGTACCTGAGGAGCATGAAACCTTAGATGAGCCGGCCCGAATCCCAAATGCGCAATGAGAATCTTAGACTCAGTGATAAAGAAATTATACAACAGGTCCTCAGCGGAGACACCAACGCTTTTGAATCTCTACTTACAAGGTATAAGGGGCTTGTCTTAAATATTTTAAAAAGACATGTACCTTTCAGCGAAGTGGAGGAGGTGGCCCAGAATTCCTTCATCAGGGTCTTTGAGGCCCTTTCCACATATAAAGGTGAAGGTGACTTCAAACAATGGGTTTCCGCGATTACGCTGAGATCCTGCTATGATTACTGGCGAAAGGTATACAGATCCCGAGAAATCCCTATGTGTTCCCTTACTGAAAGACACCGGGGCTGGCTGGAAGGAGTTATATCTGAGAGATCGGAATTATTGCTACAGAAGAAAGGATCGCAAAAGGAGGCAGCGGAGCTTTTGAACTGGGCTTTGTCAAAACTTTCACCCAAAGACCGAATGGTTGTTGAGCTGGTGTATTTAGAGGGTCTGACAGCTAAAGAGGTAGGTGCTCTGATGGGCTGGACAGTCTCAAATGTAAAGGTCAGGGTCTTTCGTTCTCGGAAGAGGCTTCAAAGGATCCTGACGGAGGTTATAGAAAGGTAGTCGGAGGAAGATATGAAGTCCATTAAAAGAAGAGATATTGCCAGGATAATGGGGGCCCTTGTTCCAGCTTATTACGGAAGGGAAAAAGCTGAGATAGGCGATATGTGGTGGCAGACCAGAGTGATGGCATATATTCGAAACCTGAGCCCTTTCTATTCTGAGGTGGGCTATTTTGAGCTTTTCCAGCAATTCCTATGGCGGCTTGCTCCTGTGGCATGCATATTGGCCGTGGCTTTGATAATCACCATAGTCAAGATGGATTTTTTCCCTGATTACGAGCTTGCCAAGATATTTGTAAGTGATCCGAAAGATTTTATGTTGCTGGCTATGAATAATTGATAGTGGGGGTATTATGGATAGATTGAAATTCGCCGCCGGCGTCAGTGTCCTCTTAATTGTAGGGGCGTTATTGGGGTCCCTGGGGACCGGTATGTATTATAAGAAGAGAGTGGAAAAATTTGAGGCCGGAGGTCCTCCAGTGTCTGAAAGGGTCAGAATAGTGATTAGCAGGTTTTCAGATGACCTTAATTTAACGGATGATCAAAGGACCGAATTTGAAAAGATCGTGAGGGATTCTCAAGAAAAGATTTTTGACCTCGGACGTAAGGTCTTCCCTGAAATAGAGGAGATCAATAAACAGACCTTTGATTCTATAAGGCATAGATTGACTGATGAGCAAAAAGACAAACTGGATAAATTGTTTAAGAAAATGAGGGATATCCGGGAGAGATTTCCAAGAGGACAACCCCGTTCTCAAAATGAACCTGAACAACAGGCTCCTCCGGAGGATTCCGCCGAGCAGATGCCCCCACAGAAGATACCTGACCACGCACCCGTACCGGGAGCGCCCGATATAGAGGCTTTCCAGAAAGATTATAATCCGTTTGTTGATGACTTGACAGACCGTTTGGGTCTTTCACCGGAACAGGAACAAAGGATAAGATCCTTAATGGAGGAGACCGGAGAGGAGATGAGGAAATGCTTGGAAAAATATTGGAATGATTTAGCCGAGATACAGAAGACCTTTGAGCAGAACCTTTCTGGTGTCCTTACTGCGGAACAGTTAGAGAAATACAGGACGGCTAAGGAGCAATGTGCATCTGAGGCGTATATACCGGGGATGCATTTATAAGATTCGCGCCGTGATTATGATCATTGATGATTATCAAAATAATCGAAAACATATCTAGCGGGCCTTTACCACACAGGGCCTGGCTTGAATTTCAAGGGGCCGTTTATAACAGGTTGGGCTACCCTTGTGGCCACCTCTCTGAGCATGCCTCCGAAAAGGATATTATGAAAAGGAAGTAGCGTGTACCAATAAAAGACCCCGTAAAGCCCACGGGGCCGGAACCTAGTGCCAAGCCTGAGCTCTGAACCTGAACCGGACGGGATGATCTCAAAGTCTAGGATCGCTTCTCCGGGCAGTTTCATCTCCGCTAGCAGGATCAGACGCTTGGGCGGCGAGACGTCCAGAACGCGCCAGAAGTCAAGCGCGTCGCCGACGAGCAGGGTTTCGGGATGACGACGTCCCCGTCTCAGGCCAACGCCGCCGGCCAGAGTATCCATCCAGCCCCTGAGCCGCCAGAGAAAGTCCCCGTAATACCACCCGTTATTACCGCCTATTCTGCTGACGACTGACCATATCTCTTCAGGTGAAGTTGCAAGAACTACCCTGAATCCACCCTGAAGCAGGGTCCCTCCTGCGTAAGGTGCATCCCCACAGTGGACCCATTCGGGGGGGTTTAGATCACCGGCATCCGTCCAGTGGGTCTCCACTATTTTTAGGGAGTCTTTTTGAATAGCCCGTCTGATAGCCTCCCGACAGGTTATCAGATCCTGAGGGATTATTTGGGTGATTTGGTGGTTTTCAGCTATGGTCTCGTTTACAGCCCCTTTAAGAAGGGGTTCCATGATGCTTGAAGGAACTGGAATAAGGAACCTGGCCAGGGAGATGGAACATTTGTACCCTAATTGAGAGGCAGAGAGAAATCGGGGAGCAATAAACAGTGGCTTGCGTAGCCCTTTCTCCTCCGCATATAGTTCTATGAGGGCTCGATAATCGAGAATATCAGGCCCACCTATGTCGAATGTCCGGCCTGTTGTCTCCTCCTTCTCGAGACATACGGTAAGGTATCTAAGTACGTTACGGATACATATAGGCTGGATCCTGGTTTTTAATATCCGTGCCGGTATGAGCATTATCGGCATGCGTTCGGCCAGGTAACGGAGTATCTCGAAGGATGCACTCCCAGAGCCCAAGATATGAGCGGCACGTAGAATAGTGACAGGTGTAGGCCCTTTTTGAAGGATCTTGCCCACCTCGGCTCGGCTTTTCAAGTGGGTGCTCAGTTCCGCGGATTCTCTGCCTAGCCCGCCCAGATATATGATCCGTCCCAGTCCAGCCCTGGCCGCGGCATCGGCAAAATTACGGGCTGCCAAGCGGTCTGCCTCTACAAAATCTCTGTTTTGGGGGTTCATGGAATGGACAAGATAATAGGCAGCGGAACACCCCTCAACAGCCTCTCTTAGCGATCCGGGGTCGTATAAATCAGCTTGAACCAGTTCAAGACCGGGGTGGTTCGACCACTTCCTGCCCTTCAATTTGTTCATGGATCGGGCCATGGCCCGGACCCTGTAGCCGGATGAAAGCAGGAGGGGGACAAGGCGGCCTCCCACATATCCTGTGGACCCTGTTACCAGGACTGGTTCAGTTCTCATCGGCATATCTTCAGATTTTATCGATTTGGATATGATTTTATATCCTATTTCCTTTAGAAATTCCATTAGATTCGGCTCATCCGTTTAACGAGCGCGTACGCCGTAAGGCGTAATGCAGAAGGATGAACCATAAATCCTGCTGAAGCCAGTTAGGAAGGGACTTTTAACGAATAAACACGGGTTCGCGCAGGATAAGGTCTATCGCCTTTAGGGCAACCAAGGCCAGTTCAGGGTGCGTAGCCTTGAGGGATGCAACCTGTCGTAAGTGATCGGCTGTCCTGGTAATTATGGAGGCCATATCTCCTTCCCCGATGGGGATATGGTATAATAGATCTTTCCATGGGGTCCCCTTTGACCACAGGAACAGGGCTGCCGCGGGCCAATAAAGCAAGGGTGGGGTATCAAATCCCCGTATTGCCTTTAACCTCCTGATATGTTCCATACTGACAAGAACCCTGTGAAAGGCCTCTTCCATAATCTTCAGATCTTGACGGTCTTCTGTCCGCGTCTTGATGTCCTGATCCTTATCCCATACAAAAGGGGCGATGCAGCCTGCCATTACCTCAGGGGCAAGCTCACGGAATCCGTCATTTCTTATGGCTTCAGCAATAAGCAAGGGCTGGTCAAGCCTCAGCTTAGAGGCCCACACCCCATCGGAGGTAAGCCTGTCCTTTTGATCCACAAACCCTATTTCTTTAAGAAATCTCACGTGTCGTTTGAAACTCAGCCACAGTCCCCTGCTTGTCCTTTCCATGCTGTTGGAAAGCCATTTGAAGGTTTCCAGTATTCTGTGAAGATCCTTATTCCGTTCGCCGTGGCAGTCACGAAGGTGATCGCAGTTCTCGCAGGGAAGATCCTTTTGTCTTTTTTCCACGGCCTTTATTTTTGGTGATTTACAGGCCTGTTCAAAGGGGGCCGTGTTAAGTATTTTCAGGCCCTCCGGGTCTATGGAGTCAATCATAGTCTGGAGACTCCTTCTAGTGTAACTTTCAGGAATATCTAGGATATTATCATAAAACCGGCTGATCTTGTTGAAGGATATCTTTTTGAGGCGGATCTTTCCTTTGTGGAAGCGGACCTTTTTATCAATATTATGTGAGGCGCATATGAGCCTCCCATGATCTGTGTATGAATAAAAAAGGATATGGATTCCCTTATCCTTATGATGGAAGAGTCTTCCTTTTTCTAGGAACGGCTTCAGGTATTCTACCGATCTTTTATCGAATTCATCTTCGGCAAGCCTTAGCTTCTCTTTTCTCAACTCGGCCCTCTTTCTTATATATTCAAGTATTTCATACGGGTCACCTGTGTCACAAACAGCATTGGGAAGTATTCTTTTGAGAGAGTCGATGAGATTATCCCACTGAGTTTGAATTGGCGCTTCCGTCCCTATGTGTTGAAAGGCGGAAAATGACAGATCAAGCAGGGTCTTTACTTCTTCGGGCCTGTGGGATAACAGCAAGTTTAAGGTCATGGAAAAATTAATGCGGATCTGGCTTATAAGGGGTTCGGGAGGTGAATACATCAGTTCATGAATCAATTTTAAGTCCTGATGAATCCCGGGTATGACCAGGGCAAATCCTATATTGTCCATACCGCGCCTGCCAGCCCTGCCTATCATCTGATGGAGTTCTGTTGCGGTAAGCCCGATGAATTCATGACCGTCAAACCTGTCGCTCTGGACCAGGGCCACGGTCCTGGCAGGGAAATTGACCCCCGCAGCTACGGTTGAGGTAGAAAATATAGCCTCCAGGTAACCCTTGTTCATCATTTTTTCGATAAGGACCTTCCAGTAAGGGAGCTGGCCCGCGTGATGGGATGCTACCAAGGAGCGGAGTAAGGCGCCCATTTGCCCGTGGTCCTTTAGGTGCGGGTATTCCTGCAGGAATGAGTTCACCTCCACCTTGAGACGATCCTTTAATCCTTCCCGGCCCTCGGGCATAGGACACGACTCCAGCGCCCGGTCGCAGTCCATTCTTGATTTGAGAAAGAAGATGACCGGTAAAAGATCAAATTCTCTAAGACAGGATATGATGTCTCCAAATCCAGTCTTTCCCCGGCCCCGAAATTTTTCGTGTGCTTCACGTGATTGGATAAATTTTTTAACCTTTGGTAAGAGCCGCTTTTTCCCCGACAAGGGAGTGATAAGGCCGTTGGGAAATAAGAAGAGGTTTTGCAGGGGGACCGGTCTCTCGTGAGCCCGAACCAAGGCGAAGGGAGTCTTTCTGTTTTTCCTGAGCCATGAACATACCTCTTCGGCATTTGATATGGTGGCGGATAAGAGCAAGAGCCTTACACGTGGGGGGAGGTAGATGAGAACCTCCTCCCACACGACGCCCCGGTCCGGATCGCTCAGATAGTGAGCCTCGTCCAGTATAACTAAGTCGGAAGCGATACTGGTTCCCTCATGCATGGCGTCATAAAGCTGGTTACGGAGTATCTCAGTGGTTCCCACGATAACGGGGGCATAGGGTTTTTCCTTTCTTTCACCGGTTAGGATCCCGCACGAAGAGGGGCCGAACTCATGGGAGAATTCCTGGTAAAGGGAATTGGAAAGCGCCTTGAGGGGGGAGGCGTACCAGATCTTTAATCCCATTTGGAGATACCTCTCTATTGCCTGCGAGGCGATCCATGTTTTACCGGCACCCGTGGGAGCGCTTACCAACACGTCATTATTCTTTATCTTTTCAAGTGCCTCCAACTGAAAGGGATCGGGCCTGAAGGGTTCGGATTCGGGGACACCTATCTTTGCAAAGGCATGTCTTAAGGCGGGATCCAGCCTGCAATCATTATAACGCCATTTCTTTGATCTTACAGAAGGCTTCAGGTGGGCCCTACTTTGTCCAGAGTAATTGGGTCTTCTATCTTTCATCCAGTCTTTATTATTGCGCCGGTAATTCTACTTATCAAGAGAAAAGAATAGGGCCGTATGCGCCTTCGCATATCTATCTCACCATAATCCTAGCATCGACCACCCAATATCCTTTTTCTCGCTCCATTATCTTTACAGGGTTGAGGTCTAGCTCTGTGATCTGAGGGATGTTATCCACCAAAGCCGAAAGTCTCAGCAACAAATCTTCAAGGGATCGGGTATCACTGCGAGGTGCGCCCCGGAAACCTTCAAAGAGCTTTGACATTTTGATGGAGCTTACCAGTTCGTGGGCATCCACATCGGTGAGTGGATGCAATCTGACAGCCACGTCTTTCAATAGTTCGGTATAGATTCCCCCCATGCCAAACATGATGATGGGCCCAAAAGAGGGGTCTTGGGTTACTCCTACGACCACCTCTAGTCCCCCCGAAACCATTTGTTGCACCGTAACGCCCTCCATCTCTGACTGGCGACCTGTCTCAGCGAGGCTATCTCTTATATCTGTGAAGGCTTTTTTCACCTTATTTTCCGAATTAAGGCCGAGGACAACTCCCCTGACATCGGTCTTATGCACGATGGTGGGGGATACTAATTTAACGGCAACAGGAAAGCCCAATTTTATGGCCGCAGCAACAGCCTCAACGGGTGTTTTTGCTACCACGGTCTCGGTGATGCGTATGCCGTAGCACTTAAGCAGATCAGCTGTCATCTGGGCTGAAAGCCACAGTGGCCTGTCAGAACTGCTGGTTAGGGCAGAGTCAATGATCTCTCGCGCCTTCTCACGTTTGAGTCCCCGGATCTTGGGGACAGATCCCTTGGGCCTTTTCAGCCACTCATTGTACTTAGCTGCTTTGGCCAGAGCGGAGACGGCCTCTTCGGGGAAGGGATAACAGGGGATAAGTTTTCCTGTTGTTCCCAGCTTGATATTGAAACCTCGTTGTCCCATAAAACAGGCTGACAGGGTCTTCTTTTTGCGCTGGAAAATGGGAGCTACGCTCCTTAGAGCTTCTTCCGCCTCTTCTGGATCGACGACAGTCGGAGGTATAAAGATGGTAAGCACGGCATCAAAGCTATTGTCATGGGCCAATATCTTCAGTACACTCTTAAATTCAGCCCCTGTGGCGCCGGCGGTGAGATCCAGAGGATTACGAAAGGAGATATCACGTTTTACCAAAGGTTTGAGTGCCTCAACGCATTTATTTGATAGCTCCGGCAGTGTGAGCCCATAATGCTCACAGGCATCAGCAGCGATGATACCCGGACCGCCTCCGTTTGTCACGATGGCCAGCCTTTTACCCGCGGGTACCGGCTGGTTTGAAAGGAGGGTGGCCATGTTAAAAAGCCCCTCAAGGGCATTGACCCTTATGATGCCGGCCTGGTAAAAGAGGGCGTCTGATGCTATCTGTGGAGTTGCCAGTGCCCCGGTGTGAGAGGATGCGGCACGCGAACCGGCAGTACTGCTACCGCCTTTGACCGCAACGATGGGCTTGGTGGCCGAGACCCTCCTGGCAATACGGCCGAACTTCCGAGGATTGCCGAATGATTCGAGGTACAGCAAGATAACCTTTGTGGCCTTATCTTGCTCCCAGTACTGTAGCATATCATTGGCGGAGATGTCGGCTCGATTGCCAACGCTTACGAAGGTGGAAATGCCGATGTGCAGATTTTTGGCATACTCAAGGATCGAGAGACCCAACGCGCCGCTCTGGGAGAGAAAGGCCACATTGCCAGGCGGAGGATAGACCGGAGAGAAACTAGCATTTAGATTGATGGAGGGGTCCGTGTTGATAACACCCATACAGTTGGGCCCCACTATCCTCATACCGTGTCCCAACGCTATCTCCCTCAGTTCTTGTTCCCGCTGTATTCCTTCCCCTCCTCTTTCCTTGAATCCGTCCGATATGACCACGATCCCGCGCACACCTTTTCGCCCGCACTCGTCGGTTACTTTGACGACCAGGCGCGCCGGCACAGCAATCAACGCCAGATCAAGATCACCGGGTACGTCAAGGACCGAAGGATAGGCCTTCACAGACATGACGGCCCCGGCATTGGGGTTTATAGGGTAGACGACACCGGAAAACCTGTTTTCCATGATGCACTGGAAGAGGAGCTGTCCAATGGTGCCCGGTTCGCGGGAGGCGCCTATCACTGCAACCGAACGCGGGTACAGGAGAGAATGCAGAGAGGTCACCGTTGCTATACGCTCGCGATGTTCTTCCTTTTGAGTTACCAGCTTGGTCCTGGCTATGGGGAAGGTAACATGGTATTCGTTTTCCTCTAACTTGCTGCTAAGATGGAAGCCATAGTCCTTGAGGACGTTCATCATCTCCTTGTTTTCTGCGAGCACGGAGGCTTCAAAGATGGAAATGCCGTTGTCGCGAGCTACGTTGGCGAGCCATTCCATGAGCTTTGTGCCGATGCCTTTTCCCTGATACGAGTCCTCAATGGCAAAGGCGACCTCCGCAGAGGCCTTGTGAGGTATGCGGTAGTACCGCCCGATGGCGATTATGTGACGACGCCTATCTCGCAGTACCTCGGCCACAAAGGCAAAGGCGTTGTCATAGTCCACTGAACAGAATCGAACAGCGTCTTCGCGACCCAGTTTCGGGACGGAATGGAACCGCAGGTATTTGGTGCGGTCGCTGAGCCTCGAGATAAACTCGAGCCAGCGTTCAATATCATCCCTCCTGATAGGTCTTAGAAAGACCCGTGAACCGTCCTTTAAAAGTACCTCGTTTTCGTACTGCGCCGGATATATCGCCTGACGTTCCTGAGACATTACTTAGTTATCTCCTTATTAATTTCAGGATAATCATATTATCATAGAATAAAACTGCAGCCAATTCACAAAAAGCATGTTTGATCCGGTTAATGAGCACATAAGAAAATAAAAGTATTAGGTACATTAATGGGCCATGAGGGTCTCTTTTAAGGCCGAAAACATTATCAGAATGGAAATTATGTAAGATGCCAGCCCCCGGTTAATAGGGGGCTTCCTCAGGCCGGCGGGACAGTCATGAATAAGGGGTTAAGGCGCTGCGCCTTACGCTATGCTTTTTGCGCAATGCACTTCATCCCTTGAACCCTCATTTACTGATTTACGCATTTATTAACGGGAAGGTCCACAAAAGTATGTGTCAACCCGGCTGTGTAGATATAGGCCAGTCTTCAGAAAGGCGGTCTTGCCATGGTGTCTGCTGCATAAATGAGTCAACTCTGATGAAGATCATCCAGGGGCTCAAATCTTTTGTTACAGTTAGGACAATTTCCTTCATTTTCGTCAATCTCTGATTGCATGGCTCGATAACCGCAGTTTTTACATATCATCATTATTTGTGTGGGCTCCGCCTTTTTCTTGTCACTCATTTTGAATTTGCTCCTTTATCTTTAAGCGTCATCATTTAAATGATATTATACACCAACTGGATTTAAAAGCCCATCTCTTTGATCTTGAACAACAGGCTTTTCGGGAACATAAAGAGTTCCCGGGGTAATTCATCTAACCAGTTCAGCCGCGACTATATCCATGTCTCTAAGGCTATCTTTCATCAGATTGGCAAGGTTAAGTCCTTTCAATTTTACGCTCAGGTCATCCAGTCTTGTTTCGCAGCCAGTGCATATCTTAAGGCCGTTTATATAGACCTTTTCCGAAACTTCCCTAGCGAAGAGCCGGGCCGCAGCCTCTATGAATTCATGGCTCCTCTCCTTTGATCTGTAATCAGCAGCCTTTTTGCAAAGGGCCGCACCTACCTCGCACCAGGTCATCATATCCGCGAGGAGGAACATGACATATTGGGATTTGGTGAGCTTGGAACTTCTCGCGGCGAGGATGACGTCGTTCATCATGCGGATTGCATCGGCAAGATAGCGGGGTCCCTGGTGTTCGGGAAGCGTTACCACGACATCCGCCATGGACGAATAATACTCGCCTTTTGAGCGTACCGTTTTCTGCAAACGGAACATCGCAATAAGCCTGCGTTGTATCTCGCTCGTTCCCTCATATATTGTGGTGATCTTGATGTCCCTCTTTATCTTTTCCACCTCGTATTCCCTTATGTAACCGTAGCCTCCGAGGCCCTGTATGGCATCATTTGCCATCGCGTCCCCGGTCTCTGTGGCGAAATATTTTGCTATTGAACCTTCGACCTGCAGGTCCCTTTCACCCGAGTCCAGCCTGAGGGCAACTTCCTCTATATACGCCCTGGCCGCCTCCAGCCGAACTGCGTTGGGGACCAGAAGCCTATGGGTGTACCCCTGTTTTTCCGCAAGGGTAGAGCCGAACTGGACCCTCTGCTTCGCGTAGGCGATGGTCTTTTCAAGGGCTGCCATGCCTCCTCCCAGTCCAAACGTGGCGACCATAAGTCTGGTGTAGCCGAACACCTCATTGGATTGCTTCAGACCCTGACCTTCAATTTCGCCTATAAGGTTTTCCTTTGGGACAAAAAGATCCTCCAACGTCAGTGGGCAGGTATTGGAGGCCCTTATGCCGTGTTTGTCTTCATGTTTACCAGCAGAAAGTCCTTGTGCCCCGGCCTCGGCTATAAAAAAGGAAGGGCCATCGGGGGCTTCGGCAAGTATGGTATATAGCTGGGCCACCCCACCGTTTGTAATAAACTGTTTTTGACCGGTCACATTATATCCTATAATCTCCCCGTTCTCATCCAGCACTCTTTCTGCCCTGGTCTTTAGGGCCTGTACGTTGGATCCAGCTTCCGGCTCGGTGATGCCGTATGCGACTATGAGGCCTTGTTGTGCTATCCTGGTTATAAACCGTTCTTTCTGTTTCGGGGTTGCTGCTACCCTGATGGGATCCATGCCCAGGCATATGGCAAGGAGAGACGTGGCAATGCCGAGATCCATCTTGGATAGCCTTTCCGAGATTATTGCGATGTCCCTGGCGCCAGCACCCAGTCCGCCGTATTCCGCGGGTATAAAAATCAGGTGAAGGGCCACCTCGGGCCCCAGCATGAAGCGTATAAGTTCTGTGGGAAAGACTCCTTCCTGATCCATGGCAAGCTTATTCTCAATGGTAATCTTCTCTTTCTCCAGCTTGGATATTGTATCAAGGACCATGGAAAGAACTTCAGGGTCCATCCTTGTCTGTTCGCTCATGTAAACCCCCTCGGAAAGGAATTGTTTTTATGTCAGTTCGATTATGCGCTAACCCATCTAGCTTTGGACCTTCTCATGCTTTATGGACTATAGTCCAAATGTCCACAGCCTTTTTTCCTGAGCAATGATAGAGACTGGTTTATCCGGTTAATGAGTACGTAAAGAACCAAAATAGTGTGCAAGGGTCCTACGGTTCAAGGAGTCAAGTGTTGGTTATTTTGTCTTGAATATTTTCACTGGGACCCTTGGATCCTAATATCTCTACTTTTGAAAAGAACCGCGGTCACCGGATGAAACTAAAAATTCCCGGATAGAGATATCAGGCCGGGAAATAACCTTTTACCATAGAAATATGTCCTTAATCCGCTATCTTGGTTTGGCGGTACTGAAAATAGGCATCCCTGAGGGCGATATATGGGTCAAAGGCGGCCTTCTTAAGGTCTTCGTATTCATCTATGGTCAATGAAGTATCGTTAACTCTCTCAAAGCCTGTTAGAGCCACCGAATACTTAGTCTTGATATCTATATAAAATACGGGATCCAGAAAGTAATCTCCCACATCTCCTAAGGTATCCCGTGCGCTGGATGGTCCCAAAAATGGCCAATTAATATAGAAGCCGTTCCCGAGGCCATAGGACCCAAGGGTCTGTCCCATGTCTTCATTGTACTCTTTTATTTCAAAATGTCTTTCTGCCACATCAAAGAAGCCGGCCGCCCCCATGGTTGAATTCATCATGAATCGTCCCAATTCATAACCGGCACCTTCAAACTTGCCCTGGAGAACACAATTGACAAAACGGAGCGGGAATTCCAGGTTATTAAAGAAGTTGTCCAAACTGGTCCTTACCTGCTCGGGGACAACAGTTCTGTAGCACGAGGACACAGGCTTGAGAAACCAGAAATATAACTTGTCGTTAAAATTGAAAAATACCCTGTTTAGTCCCTCGAAGGGATCCGATATTCCCCCGTTATTTTCCTCCGGTTCGTAATAATCCTCGAAGGCATCCGTATCATCTGGCCATTCAGGGGGCGCGGTCTCTTGTGCCGATAATGTAAAGGAATAATGGACTGAAAAAAATACGCAGAAAAGAACGACATAACAGACTTTTTTCATGAATGTTTGCTCCTATTGCCCTTCATCAACCTTTTCCTTCAAGCGCTTAACAAGTTCTTCATAGGAGGAACGAGCCAGGATACTGTTGAACTGACTCCTGTAGTTGTTCACAAGACTTATCCCTTCTATATAAACGTCATAAACCCACCATTTCCCGTTCTTGTTAATCATTCGATATTCAAGTGGTGTCTCCCCGCCCTCTGGTGTACTCAGATTTGTTAGCACTCTAGCATATGCTCCTTCGATCTGTTCATCTATAAATTGGATGCTTACATCGGAATACTGCCTGGCCTTGTCCATATAAGCGCTTTTAACCAAGCGCCCGAACAACGACACAAACTCCCCTTTTTCCTGATCCGTTCTCTTGGCCCAGTGCCTCGCCAGGGCCCTCCTGGAAAATTCACCCCAGTCAAAGACACTGTTCACCGTTTCCATGATCATCTCTTCTCTCTTTTGCTCCATCTCCGGGGCCAGAAGGGCGCTGTCGGAAATGATGGATATGAGTTTGTCCGAGACGGTTTTAATCGTGTCGGTGGGTTCTCCCGCGGTGACGGATAAAGGGATGAATAGAAAGAGAGAGATTGAAAGGATTAATCTTTTAATAACATTGGAGGACATAAAGAACCCCTTATTATGCTTTAGTACCATGCGCCTATATCTCTCCAAAGACATACTTGGAGATCAATTCGAGGACATCCACAGGCGGAATGGCATCCCTGATTCGGCCTCCTGGTTCGATTATGTTTTCCGACCCGCCCGGAGTCAGGGAAAGATATTTTTCACCAATAAGGCCCCTTGTTTTTATTGACGCGATTGTATCTTCATGCAATTTTATATCATTCGGGAGTGATAGCACAACCTTGGCTTCATAATCTTCCACACTGATCGAATCTACACGTCCCACATTGACACCAGCGATAGCGACCGATGAACCGGTCTGTAATCCCCCGATATCCGGAAATATCGCATAAACCTCATATTTGTCCCCGCGAAGTACCTCCATCTTTGCCAGCTTAACGGAGATGTATCCGAGGCAAATGATACCGGCAAGGACAAATATTCCTACGGATAATTCAAGATCAAATCTCTTCATATTGACCTCCTAAATATATTCTGTTCCCTTGAAGAAATACTATTTGAATGATATGGGACCCTCGGTATCTCCGCTGACAAACTGCTTGACGAAGGGGTCTTCGGAGGCCAATATCTCCTCAGGCGTTCCCATCGCTTTAATGACTCCTTCATGCAGCATGACAGCCTTATGAACTATCTTAAACACTCTATGAAGCTCATGGGTGACGAGGATTCCCGTGAAGCTCATGCGTTTGTGCAAATCCTCGATCAAATTTAATATTGCGTGACCGATTATGGGATCCAGTCCGGTAGTCGGCTCATCGAACAGCATTATTTCGGGACGCCATACCAATTCACGCGCGAGGGCGGCACGCTTCTGCATGCCACCGCTAATCTCGGAGGGGTATTTATCTTCAGACCCTGAGAGTCCTACCTGATCTAGTTCATCGAGGACCCTTTCTTTTATCTCATTTTTACTTAAACCCAGCTTCTCCCTCAGGGGAAAAGCCAGATTATCAAAGACGGTCATTGATTCAAAAAGGGCGCCGCCTTGAAAGAGAAAGCCGAGACGACTCCTCAAAGCAGCCAGGGCCTTATTGCTGAGGCTCCCTATATCCGTGCCTTCGATAAGAATTCGTCCTTTATCAGGCTTCAACAATCCGGGGATATGTTTTAATAGAACGCTCTTGCCGTATCCGCTCATCCCGATGAGGACAACGATCTCTCCTTTATTAACGGTCAAGTCAACCCCTTTAAGGACTTTATTCTCACCGAAGGATTTATGCAGGTCTTCAATCTGTATCATCGCATACCTTAGAATAATAAGGCGGTCATGAAATAATCCCATATAAGGATCATTGCGGAGGAGAGGACCACCGATTGAGTCGTAGCCGTGCTTACGCCCTCCGCGCCGTATCCGGAAATCCCCGTGTGGTATCCCTTGTAACAGGAGACACATGATATAATAATACCGAAACTGATTGACTTATAGAGGCCTTCAAGGATATCTCCCATCTCCAAAAAATTCGATATCTCGCCGAGATAGGTCCCGGGCTCTACTCCTAGCATCTTTACCCCTACCAGATAACCGCCAAAGATCCCCACAAAATCGAATATACCCGCAAGCAAGGGCAGAGCGATAACGGCGGCCAAAAGATTGGGAACAACAAGATAACGGAAGGGATTCAATCCCATCATTTCAATAGCATCGATCTGGTTGCTTATGCGCATGATGCCGATCTCTGCAGTTATGGCCGATCCGGCCCTTGCAGTTACCATTAGTCCCGTAAGTACTGGCCCCAGTTCCTTTATAATGGACAGGGCCACCATCGGGCCCAGGAACGCCACTGATCCCAGCCGGTTTAATGTGTAATATCCTTGGAGGGCCAGGACCATACCTGAAAAGGCACCTATCAGCGCAATCAGGAATATGGATTGGGAACCGATAAAACGGATTCGTTTTATAAAATCAACGAATTTTAAGGGGGGTGTTATGGAATAAACCAGCGCCTTTACAAAGAATATGGCCATAAGGCCCATCGCTGAGACATACCTCAATGACCACGCTCCCAGATTCCTTGTTAAATCAAAAAGTCTGTGTGCCATAAAACCTTGCCTGTGATCCCTTAGATAAGATGCCACTTAAAAATCTATCCTGCAAAAGATGATATCTATGCCTTTTTTCGGACGTATCGGAAGTTGTATATTTACTGAGTTGATATGGATTATCGAGGCCGAGTATCTTTGTCGGGTATATAGCCCTGATATTAAACAAAACCTAAACATGAATTATTTCAGATTAAGAGGGTTTGTGTCAAGAAAAAATCGGTCTATACCGATACGCATGGCTCTGAGGTGGATAGGGTCCTGTTAGTCGTGTCCAGAACCGCCTGTACCCCTAAGGGAACGGACACGTTTAAGGCAGCGTGCCCTACCGGTAATCCGGAGAAGACAGGGATATTGAAGTTAGAAGTAACATCCTTTAACAGCCCGTTTATCTCCGAAATATCTCCACAATCCACAAATTGTCCCGCTATCAAACCACCCAAGTCCTTCAATACGCCGCTTAGTCTGAGATGCGACAGCATTCTGTCTATCCTGTAAAGCGGTTCCCCTCTTTCTTCTATGAATAGCAAGGCTCCTTTTAAGGAAGGCAGGAAGGGCGTTCCTATAAGGTGGGAGATAAGAGTCAGATTCCCACCTATAAGAAGACCTTTGGACCTTCCGCTGGTGAGGACTTCCCCATCCGGCAGATTTAAAGAAAAATGCTTCGAGGATGAAGCCAGATCACAGAAGGCGTCCAAATTTTTGAGCCGATCTCCCGAAATCTCCTTTAATACTGGGCCATGAAAGGTTACCAAGCCTGTCTTTTTATATATAGCAAGCAGGAGAGCGGTAATGTCGCTGTAACCGACAATGATCTTTGGGTGCTTTCGGATTAGGCCATAATCGATCTTATCAAGCAGTCGGAGTACCCCGTAGCCCCCCCGAGCGCAGATAACGGCCTTTATATCTTGATCATGAAACACGGAATGGAGATCTTCTAAACGGAGATCATCATGACCGGCCAGATAATCTTGTCTGGAATATATATGCGGGGCCTGGATAACATTATATCCTTTTGCCTCAAGAAGTTCTATGGCAGGCTGCAGTTCAGATTGAGTTACCGGACCTGATGGTGCGATAATACCGATCCTATCGCCGGGCCTGAGTGACGGAGGTTTGATTTTCAACTGTTCCTCCCATGGATTATCATTAGGCCCTGGAGAGTAAGAGATTCATCAACGTGTTCGATAGTCTCCGATTCTTTGGAGATGATGGGCGCGATACCACCTGTTGCTATAACCGTCGGATTACCACCCATCTCTTTCTTGATAAGTTTTACTATCCCGTCTACGAGGCCCGCAAACCCGTAAACAATACCTGCATTCATAGCGCTTACGGTGTCTTTGGCGATAACATTTTTGGGTTTGGCCAAAATCTCCACTCTGGGCAGTTTGGATGCCTTTTCAAAGAGGGCCTCGCAGGAGATAATAACCCCCGGTGCGATTGCTCCGCCAATCCAGGCCCCATCCTCCGAAACGCAGTCAAATGTGGTGGCTGTTCCAAAATCGACTATAATCAGATCGGTCCGGTATTTTTCATAAGCGGCGACGGCATTAACGACCCTGTCCGCTCCTACATCCCTTGGGTTATTGTATTTAATGAGTATGCCTGTTTTTAATCCGGGACCAACTATCATGGGACTGATACCAAAGTAGCGCTGGGAAAATTCCTCAAGGACGTTTAAAAGTGAAGGGACGACGCAAGAGACGATAATGTCGGTTATGTCCTTGGTATGAAGACCTGGAGTCTCGAACAGATTGGCGACGATGATCCCAATTTCATCAGACGTAGCGTCTTTTTCAGTCCTTATTCTCCAGTGGGCAATAATCCGGTCCTGTTCGGCGACTCCCATAACAATGTTTGTATTGCCAACATCAATACATAGAAGCATATTTTATCCTTTCTGGTCCGCGGTCTGGATAGCGTCAATAATCTTGACTGTTTCCAGTGTCATTTTGACATTATGCACCCTGACGATGTGAGCGCCGTTCATTATAGCGGCGGAAACGGTCGCCATGGTTCCTATGTCTCTTTCTTGGGGCATCTTGTCGAGGATATTGCCGATAAAGGCCTTTCTTGAGCTTCCTATAATAATCGGACGCCCCAGCGAACTGAAACTGCTTAGATCATTTAATATCTCCAGGTTATGATGAAATGTTTTACCGAAACCCAGACCCGGATCCACAATTATAAGGTCTTTTCTAATGCCGGCTCTTGTCGCCCGGTCTATGGCGTCTTTAAGAAAGTCAACTATCTCGGGGATCAGACTGTTATATGTAGGGTTGTCCTGCATATTGCCAGGGGTTCCTTTCATATGCATGAGTATGATGGGGACACCGGTCTCCGCAGCAACCGAGGCAATCTCGGGATCAAACCTGAGGGCGCTGATATCGTTGATCATGGAAGCGCCCGCGCCCAAGGCCATCTTGGCCACGGCCGCCTTATTGGTATCTATGCTGATAGGTATGTTTGTGTCCTTGGAGAGGGCCTCGATGACGGGGATAACGCGCGCAAGTTCCTCATCATGGGGAAGGGCCGGGTGGACTCGCCTCCGATATCAATGATATCCGCCCCTTCACGCACCATGGCCCGTCCCTGCTCTATCGCCATCTCCTTTTTAAGGAATAGGCCGCCGTCTGAAAAGGAATCGGGAGTCACATTAAGGACGCCCATTATAAGGGTCCTTTTACCCAGGTTTAAAGAATGATTGTTCCATTCAAGGAAAAACTCTGCTCTGTGGAAACCCGTCAACCCTGTTTAACCTCCGAATCTTTGCCTGGTTCGGATTGTCCGGCCATGATGTTATCTATATCTTTGCCTTCTAGGGTTTCCTTTTCCAGAAGGGCGTTTGCCATGGCATGGAGTTTATCCAGATTATCCTCTATGAGCTTATAGGTTTTGTGATAGGAACTTGATATGATATCCCTTACTTCCTGATCAATCATTTGAGCAGTCTGTTCACTATAGTCTCTATGCTGGGAGATTTCTCTCCCTAAGAATATCTGCTCCTCTTTTTTACCGAATGTAAGGGGGCCGAGCTTATCGCTCATACCGTAATCGCAGACCATCTTTCTGGCTATTTCAGTGGCCCTTTCAATATCATTGCCAGCTCCAGTGGTCTTTATATTAAGTACCAGTTCTTCCGCAGCCCTTCCTCCCATTAGTATACAGATGTTGTTTAAGAGATAATCTTTAGGATAAGTATGCTTTTCATCTATAGGAAGCTGTTGAGTAAGGCCGAGAGCCCTCCCTCTAGGGATGATGGTGACCTTATGGATAGGGTCCGTGTCGGGTAGCAGCTTGGCCACCAGAGTATGTCCTGATTCATGATACGCGGTTGCCTTTTTCTCTTCA
>CAYUYB010000001.1:0-36909 GCA_964449025.1 uncultured Desulfobacteraceae bacterium | reverse complement strand
AGAGTAGCGATCTGGATACGTGAAACCACATAGCCTGAGCTGAATTTTTTCATAATAAGCGGGGTTTTCCCCACCTGTTTGATCAATTCTGCCATTAACATAACAGACTCATCGCTTGTCTCCGGCCCCTTAACAATATCCACCAGAGGTATTAATTGGGGAGGTGTATACCAATGGCCTATAAGGACCTTGTCAGGTCTGGAGGTCTTCACGAAATCAAAGATATTGAGTGCGGTTGTATTGCTGGCAAGGAGAGTCCTTTCAGGACATAGTTGGTCCAGCTTACTGAATATGTCTGCCTTTGCTTCCCTGTTTTCCACAACCGTTTCAAAGGCGATATCAGCATCGGCTGATCCCTCCTCAAGGGACTGCGTCATATTGATCCGCCCCATTATTCCCGGGATATGCTCTTTATCGACGAGACCTTCCTGGGTAAGAGTAGCCAGGCTGGTTTCCAGAAGGGATATAGCTCTGTCCAGGGTCTGACGGGTGCGTGAAAAAAGGGAAACATTATATCCTTCAGTGGCAAATACCTGGGCTATGCCGTGGCCCATTGTTCCCGCGCCCACTATGAATATCTTTTTTATATCTTTACTTTTCATGACAATCCTCGAATAGGATTCTTTGCTTGCTTTACAGCCATAAAGCGAAGATCCCGGAATGAAGCTTTTAGCGGTTGCCCATCGGACTTGAGATATATCGACGAGACATTAGGAAGGTCATGGTTCTAAGCACCGTCGAAGGAATCATCTCCATGTCGCGTAGCTCAGGGCCGAAAGGCGCTCAAGCAGTCGGATATTTAACACTAACCTATCGCGGTGAGTCCCCCGTCAACGTAGAGGATATGACCGGTTATGTTGTCCGCCTCATTGGATGCAAGATAGACACACGCAGCCGCTACATCTTCGGGTGTGACAAATCTCTTAAAAAGGGTCTTAGAAAGCAGCATCTCCAAACGTTCCGGCGCGACAGCCTTCTTGATCGCCTCAGTCATTACAACGGAAGGGCCGATCGCGTTAACGTTGATATTGTATGGAGCCCATTCCGCGGCAAGCATGCGCGTAATCATGTCAACCGAACCCTTTGTCGCGCCATAAGTCACGTTACCTCCGTCTGTACCGCGTATGCCACGGACTGAAGAGAGATTGATTATTTTGCCCTGTTTCTTTTCTACCATTATCTTACCAATAATCTTGCAAGGCAAGATCACCCCTCTAACATTAACATTAAACAGAGAATCCCATTTGTTAACGTCAATATCGACTGCTGGCATCTTGGCGTTGATACCCTGTGAGTTAACCAGGATATCGATTGTGCCGTATTTCTTCACTACATCATCTGCTAGATTTGCAATGCTTTCCTCTTTTCCAACATCAAGCGGCATTGCAACCGCTTCGGAATCCGTGTCTGTATTTATTCTTTTAGCTACCTCGCTCGCTTTTTCCAGATTCATATCGGCAACCACTACCTTTGCCCCCTGTTGCGCCAAAGCGGTGCAGCAGGCCTCACCGATTCCTCCCGCTCCGCCTATGACAACAGCAATCTTATTGTCAAGTCTGAACATAGCGACCTCCGAAAATATGATTATATAATAGTTAAACTATTTGAATAATCTGTTGATTTACTGGGCAGCGGAATTTTGTGGGCCTGCACCACGGCTCATTGCTCGAGGCACGGCAAGCTACCCCGCTGTCCAGGATCTCGAAATGAAAGGAAAAGCCGGTTTAGAATGACCCCTCTTCCCAGGCGACAAGTCGCACAAATCCGCCGTCCGCCATCTCACAACGGAACGGAAAGGCAGCGATGGTCATACGCCTGCCGGTAACATCGTCTATGTCGCCGCCGGCATTCTCGACAGTAACAACGCCGGCCTGCATGTAGATACGGTGACAGGGCTCATAATCCGGGAACTCAACATCCGGGTCCTTGCCGGTGGCTTTTCGATACGCATTATCTAGCCAGGGCATCTGCTCTTTGAGAGGGTAATGCCACAGAGGAGCGTCAGTCGCACCCCATGTACCGCCGATACCCTTGATGTGTTTTTCGTAGGTAAGCCACTTTGCGAGCTCAGGGCCCATTCCAGCATAGTAGTTATAGTACTTATCGTTGTTTTTTCTCCAATAGTGGTGCCAGCCTGTATTGACGATTACCCAGTCGTTCTCACGGATCTCAAGGTCGTCCTTCTGGCAGGCCTTTTCGACATCCTCTGGCATCAGTATCTTCCACAGATCGCCGTTGAAGCCGTCTCCGAAGTTCTTCTCGAAATCATCCCTCAGATGGCGCATATCCAGAATCACGCCGGAGCCGATACAGTATTCAAGAGGGATCTCGTTGAGAGAATACCCGTTACGTTCACGATCAACCTCTTCTTCATGCAGGACGTGGTTAGGGGCATCTATGTGAGTGCCGGCGTGGAGCGTACCGGTATAGGTCATGGTACGCTTGTGAAAACGGCCCAGATACTGTCCGCGTGGGAAAATAAGATCCTGTCGGGGGCCGGGAAAAGGCCACAGAGGCGTGTCCACGCCCCAGGGCTGGCTAAGGTCATGAATCTTTGTCATCTTGTTTCTGTCAAGATAGAGCTTGCTTTTGTCAAGAGGCATATAGGCCATAATATTTCTCCTTCCGGTTTATATTTAATTGTGTTTTTAATTTGTTCAAAACTAAATTCTGTTATATCCTTTACATATTATATAAGAATCAGACACTTTTTAGCCCGATGATATCACGTGCTTCCTGTGGCGAAGCAATCTCGTAACCGATTTCCTTTATGATACGGACGCTTCTCTCCACAAGCTGGGCGTTGCTCTCTGCAAGTACTCCCTTTGCATAATATATATTATCTTCCATGCCCACCCTGGCGTTCCCGCCCAGGAGCACGGAAAGGGTCGTGATGGGTAGCTGTGCTCTGCCGATGGCACAGCAATTAAAGATGGTGTCAGGGGGTAACAGGTTGGTAAGGGTGACCAGGTTTTCCGCAGTGGCGTCCACTGCACCCTGATAAGCCATGCCCATTACCAGATTCACATAGTAAGGCTTTTGAATAAGTCCTTTATCAATGAAATTCTTCATTTCCCGGAGCATGCCGTGATGGTAAATCTCCATCTCAGGCTTGATGCTCCTTTTTGCCATTTCCTCTGCGAATCTTTCCAATTCATGCCGCGGATTGGCCCATGTGGTGCCGGCGGTCTTTCCTATGGTTCTAAGCATGGAACCCATGTTCAAGGAGGCCATTTCAGGGGCGGCATCAAGGCACGCGAGTCTTTGTTCAAAGTTAAGCCCCGGACCTCCGCCTGTGCTGTCCTGGAGGATCATATTGCATTTTGCGCGAATTGCCTCATGTATCTCCTTGAATATGTCCACATCGCCGGTGGGTTTACCCTCTTTATCACGCGCATGGATATGAGCTATGGCTGCCCCTTCGTTATAACAATTATACGCGTCCTCGGCAATCTCATCGGGTTGCTCCGGTATATTGGGATTCTGGGCTTTTGTCTGAACTCCACCGGTTAATGAAACCGTTATTATAACTTTTCTCATTTAGATAATGACCTCCTGTGTTATTAAAAATTCTGATAGATTTTACAGATTGGCTTTAGCCAATTTGGCTGTCTCCACCCTTTTAACCTCATGATTTCCCAGGACGCCTATTGCATCAATGGCACTCCTCCATTTCATGAGTCATAAGGAGATTAAGGTCCATCTCTTTAATCTCAAGACCCTGTTTGATGAAACCCCATGATTCTAAAGATAAACCTCATGGAGCTCCCTGTCAACAGGTTGCGCTTGCCTAAAATCCTTAAGCAAGGGATGAGGTCATATCTTTTTGGCTCATTTCATTCCCCTCTTTGGTCGGGGGGATAATCCGGGGAGATATATCCTTATCGTCAATTATCTTTCCAGCTCGAGCTCAATGACTCCCATATTTACATCGGTATAGGTGACAACGGGGATTTCCTTGGCGATATATCCCGGATGATGAACCCTTATGGTATATTCCCTCCCCTGGTCCAGCCCCTCAAACTCAAAATCGCCGAAACTGTCTGTTTCGCATTCCATCATTCTGGCGCCGTCAATTAAGGAAACCTTAATACGTGGTGCGCATTCATCATTCTTATCACCCAGGACTATTTCGCCGGCAATGAATCTCCTGGGCAGTCCGATATAGGTGACATTTGGCTTCAATCCGAATTCCGGGTTGAGTTCTTCTGTCTCGGAGGATGCCTTAAGCTTGGAGATCTTGGATTTGGGATCGTCAAGATCACCGAATATCAGGGCCCCGGTTGGGCACGCCTCAACGCAACGGGGCTCTTTCCAGCCTTTGTCCAATAAATGTGCACAGAATGTACACTTCTGGGGGACGTTTTTTTCCTCGTTCCAGTAGATGAGCCGGTGGGGACAACTTGAAACGATGCTCCTGTCACCCTTTGCTTTTTCAGGGTCTATTATTACAATGCCGTCAGGCCGTCGATAAACCGCACCGTTTGAAGAACTCCTTACACATGGCGCATCCTCACATTGGAGACAAGGGATAGGGATATAATCAACTTTTACCTTGGGTGTGGATCCCCTTTCCTTTTCAAGTATACGCATCCATGATTTGCCTTCAATGGCATTGGAAATCGAATACGGTACGTAATCATTACCTTCGAATTCATCCTTACATGCCAGGAAACAATTATAGCAGCCATTGCATTTATCGATATCTATAACCATACCGTATCTGGACATTTTTAAACCTCCCACTTAACTATCTCTATAAGACATGAATTAGGCGTCATACCGGGGGCGTGTTTTGACATCATCCTTGACGAGGTCAGGATGTTCACGCATCCTCCCCGATCGATTGAATTCGGATTCCCCGGTTCAAGCGGATCGTAATTTGCCGAAGAGACATAACTGTGAACAATTCCGGGCATCACCCTCTCGGTTATAACGGCGATACACAAGACCGCACCCCGGTCATTGTAAAGCTTGATAATGTCTCCGTTTTTAATACCTCTCTTCGCGGCGTCCTCCGGATGGACACGGGCTGGCCACCAGGCATAACCGTCTTTAATAATTCGATGTGTAGGTATTTCATTTAGCCATGTGGTATGCTTGTCATAATGGGTATGAAATGAAAATCTGGGGTGAGGACTTACCATCTGCAGGGGATATCTTTTATATAGATCGCTCCTGTAGCCTTCCCAGCTTGGTATAAAGTGCGGCACCGGCGGGCGTTCATCATCGTCCGGAAAGTTCTTTAAAAGACTCTGGGACACAAACTCTATCTTGCCGCTATAGGTGCCGAGTTCATTCCCTTTTTCAGTATTCCTTTTGGGATTCAAGGGATCAGGGGTGTCGCAATGACGTCCTTCATAAAACCAGCGCAGGGCCGGGGTAGGTTTATAGTGCTCACCGGGATTAATGATAAAATATCCTTTTTTGTCGAATTCTTCCCAGCTGATGTATTTAGGTAGGTCGGATATCTCGAAATACCTTTTAGCCCAGTCAAGATCGGTTTTGCCTTCAGTGTATAGATCCTTCATGCCGAGTTTTTCGGAAAGCAGGGTGAATATTTCATAATCCGGTCTGGATTCCCAGAGGGGTTCTATGCACTTTTTTTGCCTCACCACGACCCTAAAATTATTGCCGTTGCTTCCGTGTATGCTGTAGCCACCGGCGGCAGAGGATTCTCCGATATCCTCGCGTTCAAGGTTTGTGCATGCCGGGAGGATGATATCAGCAAGACTCGTTTCTCCACCCCACCACACATCCTGATTGACCACGAATTCGAGCTTCGGACTCTGATACATCCGTACCCATTTACTGGTATCTAACATTGTGCCTATAAAACTGCTTCCGTAGCGGTAAAACATCTTGACTTCGGGATATCCATCCATGGGATAGGTATAATGGATAAACTGCTGATCCAGCGATTGGCCGCAAAATCCTTCCCCGTACCATTCTATAGGTGGATTGAGTATGGCTTCAGGTAATGTAAGCCTGTAGAGACGCTGTTTGGTTGGATTTATTATCCGCCTGTCCGCTGCTCGGGAGATGCCCATTCTTGAATCCGGGTCCGCATACCCGGGGAAATAGATACTCGTGTCGGATGGAGCGCCCATCGTGGTTCCCCATATGGCCACTCCTGGTTTACCGAGTCCCTGCATTGCTTGAAGCAGGACCATCATCCTCGCCCATTCGGTTGCGAACGCCGTCCTGCAGGCGCTGCCTTCTCCGCCTCGGGTGCCTGCCGAAAGAACAGTACGCTTGGAAGCCCATTCCCTGGCCAGACCCCTTATTTTTCTGGCGGGAATACCTGACTCTACCGATGCCCATTCAGGGGTTTTGGGTATCCCGTCGTCTTTGCCCAGTATGTGTCTCTTAAATTCTTCAAACCCCACAGTATGTGTTTCTACATAATCCTTGTCATATGTGTCTTCGATGAGCCATACGTGGGCGATAGCCTGTGCCACGGCAGTGCCGGAATCGGGACGCAGAGGAAACCATGTGGCATCCATATGGGCCGCTGTATAGTTGAAATAGGGATCTAGGAAGACCATTTTTACACCTTTTTCCTTGAGCCATTGCCTCCATATAACGGAATCCTGGCCTGAGTAGATGGCCCTGGTCGTATCTGGGTCATTTGACCAGAACACTATCATTTGGGTATTCTTCAGGACATCCTGAAGAAGATCGTATTGTTCCGGAACACCTAAACGCCAGTAGAATCCCCAAGTATGGGTGGCCCCCCAGTGCCATCCTTCCCAACTATCCGGATTATCAAATACGGGGGTATATTCAAGCATGTCCATGAAACGGGAAAACGGCCCCATTTTGTAGCCAACTATCCCCCAGCAGTGATGGGAGGAAGTCATCCCGGTTATTGCCGGACCACCGTACTGCTGCCTTATTCGTTTAATCTCTCCCGAAACAATATCGAGGGCCTCATCCCAGGTTATGCGTTCGTATCCTGATATCCCTCTCTTATCCTGATTTCTTTTGCCCTCCGGATCGAAATCTTTTCTTTTCATGGGATATTTTATTCGGTCGTCCGAGTATAATCTTCTTCTCTCTGCGTGTATGAAAGGGGCCAAGTTAAATTTCTTCGGCGGTGTGTAGCTTTTTCCTCCGGCTTCTATCGTCCATGGCTTGAAATCCGTTTCATCTGCAACCAAAGGTCTTATTCTGACTACCTTTCCGGCCCTCACATACACCGATATGGGACCTTCATTGGTACAGTTAGTGAATACCTGTTCAGACATTAATTTTATCCCCCTATTATTCAATTGATGTTTAGTAAAATTTTCGCAAAGATGTCACCGCAGGTGAAATCAAAGCCGGGCCTTCCGGCCCGGGATTTTTGTTGTAATTATTGGAAAATAAATAATCCATTATTATAAATGAACCCATATATGTGAAGGTACTAATTCTATAAAATATGGTACTTTTTTCGGATATAGGACCTGAATGCCTTGGGCCTGTGGCCTGTTTCGCGCTTGAAAAACCGTCCAAAATATGAGGGATCATCAAAATGAAGTCTGTAGGCGATCTCCGCAACTGTGCTGTCTGTGTGTGCGAGCTGCCGTTTCGCTTCCAGTGCTATCTCTTTCCGGATGATCTGGCCCGGCGTCAATCCTGTATTCTCTTTGGAGAGTTCATGTAAGTAGGCCTCACTTAACCCCAATTTGCTGGCATAATAGCTTACGGGTTTTTTAGGTAGGGGTTCGTTTGAAACCATTTTCTTAAACATGTTTATAAGTGCTGAGCTTTTCATTATGCT
The DNA here is from genome assembly GCA_964449025.1 of uncultured Desulfobacteraceae bacterium. Classification (GTDB taxonomy): domain Bacteria; phylum Desulfobacterota; class DSM-4660; order Desulfatiglandales; family HGW-15; genus CAYUYB01. The sequence goes on along the minus strand of CAYUYB010000001.1, from coordinate 29,141 downwards.
TTTTCTGTGATTATCCGCCATAAAAAGACGCTCTATCTCAACGAGTAAGATGACCAGATAGGCTCTTATGCTAAGCTCGCGGCCATGATCATTCGAGCGGTATTCTTTCTCTATTTGATTGAAAAAGGTTTTTATTTTTTGTCCCCTGCCTTTGCCCAGTTTGATATGGGGGGGGTATGATAGGGTGTGAAACACATCTAGATCCGAATGGAGAAGCTGTTCAGAGGGAGAGAATAGCAGAAAATTTTCAGTAAATCTTATGGTACGGCCCTGAACCGGAGAGGTTAGTCTCCAGAAGTGGGTCTGGCTTGGCGAAAGATAGAACAGTGAATCAGGTGTTGCTGAATAGGGTTCAAAATCTATTATATGAGTACCTCTCCCCCCTTCTATATACATTATCTCATAAAAGGCATGACGATGCGGAAATGGAGAGTGGGATAGTGCGCACATCTGACCGAATTCGCTAATATTAAAATTGGTTTCACCTTTGCCTACCTTGTCAAGAGTATGCACGGGCAGGTTTTTGGATTCGTGTCTTATTGACATCGCACAGATTCCTTTATTTTCAACAGTATTTTTGTTTCCGGATACGGTTTCCACCTAGCGTCCGTTAGAAAATACCAATTAGTATTACATTTAACTGCCTGTAATTCAAGGGTAATGTTGAGAGAGCCATTCACGCCTTTGCGCTGGTTGAGGCGAACCTTCCCCAGAGAAATAGAAGAAGGGGTCTATGGGGTTGTATGACCCAAGGCCGTGGTCCAGGTAAAGAAATCGGAATATAAATCTTGAAGGTTGCAAAATGAGTTAACATAGGATAAATAATATGTTATAAAATAAAATTATTAATTATTTCGGATATATCCGGGAATGACAACATAAAGATTAACCCGGACGCGAACCCTAGAAATTGTAGACTCCCAGTTTCCAAGATCCACAAACAAGTGCCCGCCCTGCCTGGAGCGGGAAGGATTTAATTAGACAAACAAACTAAAAAGGAGGTGCATTATGCCAGATTTCGGTAATCCATTTTCAGGACTTGCTAAGGACAGAAAACTCACACAAGAAGAGTTGATTCGCGCGATTCGTTTTATGGTAGCCGCTGAATATGAGGCGGTTCAGTTATACATGCAATTGGCTGAATCAATTGACAACAAGTTGGCAATCAAGGTGTTAACGGATATCGCCAACGAAGAGAGAGTACATGCCGGTGAGTTTTTGCGTCTGTTAAGAGAATTAGCGCCGGATGAAGAAGAATACTATAAAGAAGGAGCAGAAGAGGTAGAAGAAGAGATCGAAAAATTAAAAAAATAGTAGCACAAGGCTACTTGAGCCCCGGGAACTCGACAATAAACCAAGGGTTCAGCAGGTCGGGGCGGTTATATAATAAGGGACCACCAGTGTCATGGCGGTAAATCCTCGCACCTGAAGAGGCGGCGATGACATGGCCAGCGGCCGTATCCCATTCCATGGTGGGACCCAGTCTCGGGTAGATGGCTGCCTTGCCCTCCGCCACCAGGCAGAATTTCAGAGAACTTCCGGCAGAAACGAATTCTACCTTTTCGAAATATTTCTTTTGGTCTTGCACAAACTTTTCAAGCTCCGGGGTGGCGTGTGAACGGCTACCTACGATAACATAGGGAGACCGGCTGGGCCGGTTAACTGGAAGGCGTCGGCTTTTTTCGATAACCTCGGCAATGTTCGGGAGTTGATAGGCAGAGCTCTCAATAGCGGAGAGGCGGATCAGCATTTTGGGATCTTGGAGGAGATGGGCTCCTTTACCTGGGATTGCAAAGTATAAGATGGTCTTTACCGGCACATAAATTACCCCGAATACGGGAAACTGGTGCTGGATCAGGGCGATGTTTACGGTAAATTCATCGTTCTTTTTAACGAATTCTTTTGTTCCATCCAAAGGATCGACAATCCAGAGGGCCTCCCACTTACATCTCTCGGAATAAGGGATATCTTTTCCTTCCTCACTCAAGATGGGGACCCCCAAGGGCGTGAGGAGTTTGGTGATGATTTTGTGGGCACGCTTATCGGCCTGGGTCAGGGGTGAGTTATCCGGTTTGCGCTCAACGGCAAAGTCCGTTTGGTATACATCCATAATCTCACGGCCTGCCAGCAACGCGGCACGAAGCGCGGTAATGAAGAGCTTATCCCGGTTCATGTTATACCTTATATATACCTTGTATGCGAGGGCTTAAGAATATCCCATGAAGCCTACGCTATGATTTGAATCTCTTTCACCTTTTAGCATAACATTTCTTGTGTAAATTCAAAAGGTCTAAAGAGAGACTTGTTTTATAGAGATTGGTGGGGCAGTTTGGTGCGACTCGCTACCATCTAAACTGGCCGGGCATTCAGGCTTCGTTTCTAGCATTTTTTCATGTTCATTGTTGCCATAAAACCGCAAGCCCATACTTCCAGTTAAAAGCTGAATGAATTTTAGACCTATTTGTGCTATTTAGAAAAGATAGCAGTATTGCAAAATTTCTAAATGATGGTTTCTAAAAGAAATATCTAAGGTTTGGGCATTCAGCAAAGGGAACGCCTGATATATGACGCTATTTCTGGGGTGGAAATCATCATAGAAAGACAGAGGTGTATATGATGAATATACTTGTTGTGGGGAGCGGCGGTCGTGAACATGCCATCGCATGGAAGATGTCCCAATCAAGCCTTGTTGATAGGGTTTTCGTGGCGGCTGGAAACGCCGGCACGGCACGGGAGCCAAAGATTGAGAATATCAATATCGGAGTCACAGATATCGATAACCTGATAAGATTCGCCGTTCAAAAGGATATTGAATTCACTATCGTAGGGCCTGAAGCGCCCCTTGTGGCAGGTATCACCGACGCCTTTAACGAGGCTGGCATTAGATGTTTCGGCCCTACTCAAAGGGCGTCTCAACTCGAAGGTTCCAAGGTATTTACTAAAGACTTTCTAAACAGACACAATATCCCCACTGCCGGATATGGGATCTTCACTGAACTGGAACCCGCAAAGGCCTATATCAGGTTGCAGAATCTCCCCGTCGTTGTGAAGGCGGATGGCCTAGCTGCGGGCAAGGGAGTAATCATTGCGCGGTCCCGGGAGGAGGCCTTTGACACGGCTGAAGGCATGCTCTCCGGAAAGGACTTTGGTGAGGCGGGCAAGAGAGTGGTGGTCGAAGAGTATCTAAAGGGCGAAGAGGTCAGTTTTATTGTTATGGTTGATGGAGTGAACATACTTCCACTGGCAACATCCCAGGATCACAAAGCCATTAATAATGGAGACACTGGCCTAAATACCGGCGGCATGGGCGCCTATTCTCCTGCACCGGTGGTGACCCCTGAGCTCCACGACCGTATAATGAGAGAAGTCATTATACCGACTGTAAAAGGTATGGCGGCGGAGGGCCATCACTACACGGGATTCTTGTATGCAGGTCTCATGATACAGAAGGACGGCGTCCCCAAGGTGCTTGAATACAATTGTCGTTTCGGTGATCCTGAGGCCCAGCCTATCCTGCTCCGGCTCAGATCGGATCTGGTTGAAATGTGCCTGGCTGCCTTGGATAAAAGATTGGACCGGGTCCAGGTTAAATGGGATCAAAGGGCCTCACTTGGGGTCGTTATGGCGGCGGGGGGCTACCCTTTAAGCTATAAAAAAGGCGATCCCATATCTGGACTCCCTGATCGTGACCAGGAGGATGTAAAGGTCTTCCATGCCGGAAGCAAGGTTTATAAGGGTAAAGTGGTTACCAACGGTGGCCGCGTACTGTGCGTAACCGCCCTGGGATCCAGTGTGAAGGATGCCCAGAAAAAGGCATATGGCCTTGTAGCCCGGATAAAGTGGGATAACGTCTATTATCGCACGGATATAGGTTACCGGGCGGTGGAGCGAGAGAATCACCTCACCGGCTGATTAAAATAACCCAGTTCTATTCCGGGGAATTGCTCCTTCATTATCTCGGCCATCTTTCTCATGCCGACCGCGTTTGAATCATTCACGGGCATCACTTTCATGTATAGTTGGGGATCAATATTCAGATTCTTCAGGTGAATAAAATCAACTCCCGTTTTGCTGATGAGTCTTATAAGGGCCTCTATCTCATCTTCCTGGTCCGTGATACCTGGAAATACTAGATAGTTTATCATGGTATAAAGGCCGAGACCCTTGGACAGACTTATGGATTCAACAACATCCTCAAAATCATAGCCCCTGGGGCGATAATAGGCCGTGTAAAACTCTGGACGGGCGCTGTTAAGACTTATCCTGATTGAATCCAGACCGCTTTCAGCCAATTTGCGGACCCTTTCAGGCATGCTCCCGTTCGTATTGAGGTTGATGGTCCCTTTGGGGGTCTTAGCCCTGATCTCCCTGATGCTTTCCGTTATCAGGAGAGACTCCGTTAAGGGCTCTCCTTCGCAACCCTGGCCGAAGCTTACAATAGCCTCTTCGGCCTGTTCAAGGTGCCTCACGGCAATAGAAACAATCTCCTCTTTCTCCGGCTTAAAGGAGATCCTGTTATGTGAGGCTTCGCACGAATTATCCGGTTGAAGTGAGAGGCATCCGATACACTGCGCGTTGCACCACCTGCTGACCGGCAACGGGGCTTCCCATCTTCTAAGAAAGAGATTCTTGGCTGCAAAACAATGGTTGTTGACAGCGCAATTAACCAGGTGCTCCACAAGAGGTCCCCTCATCCCGGTCTTTTTGTATTCCTCTATGGCCGGAATAAGAACCTTATCATCATAATTTCTGGGGTCCCATTTATGATTGTATTCGATCCTGAAACCTGCGGTCCAGTAATTATTATTTTTAAAGCCCACCGCCGTATATCCCCACATGGGCAGGATATAGGATTTGCCACTGTAATCCACGGCCGGCAGATAACTTCGTACCAACCCGGGCTCAAGAAAGGATGCTACCGCATAGCACTTTTGTAACGCACCTTTAACTCTAATCTCAGGGACCCTTTTGTATTCCCAAGTAGAAGGATCCAGACCTATGGGGGCACAATCCGGTATAAAAAAGAGCTTGCTCAATCCAGGCATCGGCATGAGCTCTTCATCCCTTGGAACGGCCGGTGAGGAACCTGAAAATCCCGCCATCCTGTAATAAGGATGTTCATATACCCTGCCTCTTCTGTCAGCGTATAACATATATGGTAGATGCTTTATATCCATATGCGTGTCGAAGCGATACCTGCTACTCCCTAAAAAGAAACACACAAACCTTTATATATTACCAAATTTTTACATTCAGCATGGCCTTAAGTCAAATCCTAACAGCTCCCCTCGAATAGGACTGTCGCCTCCAGAAATATCAGATCCCCCCACGAATGCTTACTAAGAATTTACTATTTTGATCATAGATGTTATATATCAAATCGATATAATTTCAGCTTTTTGAAAAGGCAGTTCCAAGTTGGAAGTAGGGGGGTCATTAATTCAGGTGCGGAGCTCAAGGCGCACGGCAGAAGCGAAATTATCTATTAACCACTAAAGATATATAACACAATCCTATGCCTTGAGTCTTATACCTATGCCACTCTGTTATGCTTGGATCACAGAAAAAGATTGCTGGCCCCAGAGTATCTACATAAACCTAAATTGCCAAAAATCTATATATTTTGGCAGTGCTATAGGCTAAAATATACTATCGGGTTCTCTTTCATTAAGACATAATTCAGGGATCAAATCCGGAATGGATACAAGACAGCAGCAGAAAAGACAAGCCGAAGGCAAGCCGTTCCGGCTTGTTAAATACTTTGCGACCGCCAGTTTCTTGGTTCTGATAGCCTTCAGCTTTCCCTTTGCGGTGTTTATCTCACAGGGCGCGAAGGATATACTCTTAAAGAATGTGGAGGATTACGCGAGCGTAGTAGGTGAAAACCTAAACAATCTGGTTTTTCAATATTATAGTCTGCCTGTTATGATCCAGTATGGGGGATCCAAATTGAGCGATGAGAGACAAATGAGATTGATGGACGAAGTTGTAAAAATCGCCATCAAGGACCTTGACGTAGATCTGGTCAATCTCTATTCCATTGAACAGGGTATGGTTGTCTACAGTACTGATGCCACTCTCATAAGAGAGAAGGTTGTTGAGACCGAGGGTTATAAGAGGGCTCTGGAGGGAGAACAGTCTTCATCCATGATATCCGAAGGAGATGGCCTCTGGGGATTGGGTATTGAAAAGATAGGGGGCGGTAAGAAGATAAGGACATACATCCCGATGACAGGGTACCTTTCTTCCACAGGAGAAGAATTCGTCTCGGGTGTTTTTGAAGTGATTCTGGATATGACCACGCAATATAACGCTATTGTAAAACTCCAGTATCTGATATTCGGTCTCTCTATATTGATCATGGCCCTTATCTTTTTCGCACTCCTCCTAATAGTCCATAACGCCGAGAAGATTATTCGGCGGAGAGCACTGGAACAAAGAGAGCTTGAAGAACAGCTATACCTAGCGGAACGTTTAGCGGCGCTGGGTGAGATGGTCGCGGGTGTATCGCATGAGATAAAAAATCCTCTTGGCATTATCCAGAGCACTTCAGAGTTACTGACCAGTATGCCTAATGGCGATGAAACACATAAGCGGCTTTCCAAGGTTATTACAGAGGAATCCATACGCTTGAATCGAATCGTAACTGAATTCCTGGATTTTGCCCGTCCACATAAATTAAATATTCATGAATGTTATCTTGAAGAGATTATAAGAAAAAACATCTCATTTCTTAATTCTGAACTTGAAAGTAAAGGAATTGTTGTAAATGATAAAGTGAACAGCCGTACTTTCAAGTTGCAGGCTGACTATGATCTTCTCTACAGGGCCTTGATGAACATATTCATAAATTCAATACAGGCTATTGATGATGCCGGGTCCATCTCCGTGAGCGTGGATGAGGAGAAGGGCGGTTACCGCATAGAGGTGGAGGATACCGGATGCGGTATTACCAAGGAAAACATGAAAAAGATATTCAACCCTTTTTTTACTACCAAGGAAAAAGGTAGCGGCCTCGGTCTGCCTATCGTGAGAAAGATCGTGGAAGGGCACCAAGGGACTATAGATATAGAGAGTCAAGAGGGTGCCGGCACAAAAGTGGTTATTCGTTTACCCAAAAAGTTGCAGGCAATTTAAATAAGCGCCAATGTAACGCATCGGATTTCCATCACAAAATATGGAGACGGGATTATTCCATGGAAACAATTATGATAGTAGATGACGAAAAAAACTATTTGGTCGTTCTCGAGGCCCTTCTAGGTAATGAGGGTTATGAGATTATTACGGCGGACAACGCCCACGATGCACTCCGCATGATTAGAGACTATGATTTGGATCTTGTTATTACGGACATGAAGATGCCCGGCATGAACGGTATAGAACTCCTGGATGAAGCAAAGACAATAGACCGTGAAAGGCCCATTATTATAATGACCGCCTACGGGACAATAGAGATGGCCGTGGAGGCCATGAAAAGGGATGCCTATGATTATATCACTAAGCCCTTCAAGAATGAGGAATTAAAGCTAACCATTAAAAAGGCCCTTGAGAAATACAGGCTTGTAAAGGAGAACCGGCTCCTGAACGAGGCCCTTTCCGACCGATATAGATTCGGGAACATCATCGGTAAAAGCAAGCCCATGTTAAATGTTTACGATCTCATCAGGAAGGTTTCCCAATCCAGGGCCTCCGTGCTCATAACCGGTCCGTCAGGAACGGGTAAGGAGCTTATCGCCAACGCAATCCATTATAACAGCCCTAGGAAAGATCGGCCTTTCGTCTCAATAAACTGCGGCGCCCTGACAGAGACTTTGCTGGAGAGCGAACTCTTCGGTCATGAGAAAGGCGCCTTTACAGGCGCTATCTCCATGAAGAAGGGACGGTTCGAACTGGCGGACAGCGGGACGCTTTTTCTTGATGAGGTCGGCGAGATGTCAGCTTCCCTTCAGGTTAAGCTCTTAAGGGTGCTCCAGGAGATGCAATTTGAAAGGGTGGGAGGGACAAGGACAATTAAAGTGGATGTCAGGATACTGTCCGCTTCAAACAGGGATATAAAAGAGGATGTGGAAGCGGGCCTTTTCAGGGAAGACCTGTTTTATCGGCTTAATGTGATACATATCGAGGTGCCTTCTTTAAGGGAACGTGGAGAGGATATAAGGCTTTTAGTCAATCACTTTATTGACAAGTATCGAGTGGGTGAAGAGAAAAAGAGGATCGAATTAAGTCCCGAGGCCTGGAAATTCCTATATAATTACAGCTGGCCTGGTAATATAAGGGAATTGGAGAATGTAATCGAGAGGGCCGTGGTTCTGAATTCCGGGGGAGTGATCAGACCTGAGGATCTACCTGACAACCTATCATGTGAAGAACAGGAGTTGGATATCGAGAGATTTATTCCCCTGAATGCCCCCCTTCAAAAGACACTTGACCAGATCGAGGAGAAATTGATCAGGAGGGCGCTGAAGGAATGCAATAATGTGCAGTCCCATGCCGCTGAAATGATAGGAATTACAAAAAGCCTTTTCCAGCACAAGATGAAAAAGTACAATATAACAATATAAGGTTTAAAAAGTTGAACTTGGTTTTATATAATAAGATAAGATAGTTATGGCTAAGGGTGCGGATTTGATGATCTAGTGGTATAAAATTTTGTACCGGCTGTATAAAAAACGATTGAATCCCTTAAATCTTGATTGATAAATTATCTATATATAACAATTAGTTAAAGACTTTAAACGATAAAATGAGGTTTTGGCAAGGATATTGCATATCTTATAGAATAAAGCATAACAATTTTTTCAAGCTTTTTCCTCCTGGGAAGCCAGCCCGAATTAAGGGCTGGCTTTCTTTTTTAGTATCCCAATCTTCTCAAGGCCCTTGCATCCCTGCTCCAGTGTTTATCCACACGAACGAATAGTTTCAGGTAAACCCTTGATCCGAAAATCCCTTCGAGCTCAACCCGTGAGGCCGCGCCTATCTTTTTGATCTTTCCCCCTTTATTGCCGATCATAATCGCCTTTTGAGAATCCGACTCAACATGGATTATGGCGGAGATGCGCAGTAGACGTCTTTCAGGTTCCTCTTTCATGTCCTCCACGGTAACGGCTGACGAATAGGGTATTTCTCTTGCTGTATTCATGTATATCTTCTCCCTTATGACCTCGGATACAAGGAATGATTCTGGCTGGTCCGTTGTCATATCATCCGGGAATAATTGAGGTCCTGGCTTGAGCCTTTTAACCAATACATCAAGGAGTACCTCTGCACCATCGCCCAGGAGCGCAGATGCGGGGATTATTTCATCAAACGAATATTGTCCGGAGTAATAATCCAGTACCGACAGGATATCCCCTTTGGGGCGGGTATCGATCTTATTTATAAGCAAGATTACTGGCTTCCCACATCCTTTTATATCCTTCAATATGGGCGGTATCTGCGGATCATAGGGCCGGGAGATTTCAATCACCAAGACTATGACATCCACTTGGGACAAGGCCCCCCGAGCGGATGAGACCATACTATTATGGAGAGGAGTAATCGCCTTGTGTATGCCTGGGGTATCCAGGAAGGCCATCTGACACCTCTTGCCGTTATATATGCCCAGGATGCGATTTCTTGTCGTCTGTGGTTTCGGGCTTATAATGGCGATCTTTTTCCCTATTAACCGGTTCAGGAGGGTGGATTTACCCGCATTAGGGGGACCAACAATGGCAATAAAGCCGAACAGGAATCTGTTGTCACCGGTTTGCGTTTCCGTCATATCCATAAATATAGGCCAAGGGCCTATCTCCCCGGGTAGGCTCGTCCGATCAAAGCAAATCAACCTCGATCCGGCCATCCTGGACAAAGTCATCACGCCTGACATATTCGACCTTGGCTCCGGTCCTGTTCTCCATCCATCTTATTCCCTGGTTTTTATAACCCCTTACGAGCGGGATTTCCCTGTGTGGCGCCCTGATACCTATATTTGAGGATTCTCCAGGTCCGGGCAGAAAACGCTCAATTCTTTTCTGATGTATCCAGTATCTGACCAGAAATCCGAACGCACAGTGCCAGGGACCAGCCAGGATCGTTCCTTGCTCGAGCAGGGAGGGAGAGGACATTAGACCAATCCTTATTACGCGTATCCCTCTCTCCTCCAAGAGAATACAGCTCTCTCCGCATATCTTGATCGCATCTTCAAGTGCCAAAGGCCTGTACCTTTTATGGTTGTACCAGTCAGCCAGTTCCGTGCCGGCAATAACAACAGCCGGATAAAGCCTGGCCATAGCAGGCCGTAATTCAACAACCTTCCTCACGGTCTGTAAAAATATCTCCTCGGAATCCCCAGGCAATCCAGGCATTAACTGGACACCCATCCTAAAACCGAATCGCTTTAGCAGCTCCGCGGCCTCCTCGGTATGGGCAACGGTATGCCCCCTCTTAGAAAGCATGAGGACCTCGTTATTCAAGGACTGCACACCCAGTTCGACAGTCGCAACACCATAAGACTTCATCAATTCGAGCCTTTCCACGTCTATTGCGTCAGGTCTGGTGGACACCCTTATCGACCTGAAAAATCCTTCAGTCAAATAGGGTTTCACCGCTTTCAACAGCTCCGTCATCCTCTCTATGCCGAGACTCGTAAAGGAGCCCCCGAAAAAGGCGACCTCCCTTTCTCCATTGGAAGAGAATCGCGGCGATTTGATGGCCATATCCAGTATGTCCGTTATATGCCGCGTGCTTATCGGGGCCTTCGATTGTCCTGTTATCTTCTCCTGCTGGCAATAGATGCACTTGTGGGGACAACCCTGGTGGGGGATAAAGATGGGTACAATCAAGGTTCGTCTTGATGTTCTGAAAGACACAAAAACGCCTCCTTGGCCGCCCTCTGCTCCGCCTCTTTTTTGCTTTTACCCTTCCCTTCGGATATTAACTTACCATTCAGAAGCAAAGCTACCTTGAAGGTCTTGTCATGGGCAAGGCCGGTTTCTTCAGTAATTATATATTCAGGCAAGGATTTATAAGCCTCCTGGGTATATTCCTGAAATATACTCTTATAATCGTAGTTCATATTTTCGGATTCAAGCTCTTGAATAAGAGGGAGAAAGAGCCCGTGTATTATCTCCTTTGTCCTATCAAAACCTGCATCCAGATAAAGCGCACCTAAAAGGGATTCCATGGTATCGGCCAGGATGGACGGCTTGCTTCTCCCCTTGGTAAGCTCTTCCCCTTTCCCAAGGAGCAAAAATTCTGCCAATTTCAGATCTGTTGCGACCCGATACAAGCCCTTTTCATTTACGACCATAGCCCTGAATCTGGACAGATCGCCTTCACTGGCCTCCTTATAAATATCCATCAGGGTATGGCTGATGGCCAGATCCAGGACAGCGTCCCCTAGGAATTCAAGCCTTTCATTATCTTCAAGGTCCGGGGATCTGAGTTCATTTACGTATGAAGAGTGCCGGAAGGCCCTTGCCAAAAGCTCAGGATCTTTAAAGCTATACCGTAGGCGTTGATACAGTTGTTTGGTATCTTTCATCTCACGATCACCGGCAATGAAGGGCATAACCTCTCCCATAAAAAGAGTTGCGCACCCGGTTATTCGGAAAAGGCTGAACTCTCATAATCCATTAAATATAAGCTATACCGTCAAGTCAAGAAAATCCATTTAATTAACTTTATTTTTGGTAAGCGATATGCTAAAATTTTTGTTTAATTCGGTTAATGAACACCTAAACAAGTAAGACATTAGGCATTATTATAAGTACGTTAATGCCCCATGCGGACCTCTCTTAAGAGGCGAAATGATCAGTAATATGCTAATTACTTGAGGTGGATCTAAGGCGCGGGCCGAGTGCTTAAGCGAGAACAGAAGATTTTAGACAGGAGGTCGAGTCTGGGAAAGGGTAAACGCCTGGCTCGTTCTGTTTTGTGCGGTGTCACCGCACATAGACGATTTCGCCGCTTAAAATAGAAACTCATGGCCTATATAGCGCAAAATGGATTTAGATATGATTAACTGGCGTACTCATTGACCAGATGAAACCTATTTTTTAAAATCAAAGAGGTGCGCATAGATGGCCAAGAAGGGGAAAAGGGTTATTTTCAAAAGTGAAGACATCGAAAGTAGTCTCCATAGGATAGCCGGAGAAATCGTCAAAAAAAACAGGTATATGGAAGATGTCGTACTAATTGGCATAAGAACCGGAGGCGCCTTTCTGGCCAAAAGACTTCAGGGATTAATATCACGGCTGGGTGGGTTGTCACCGCCCATGGGTGTCCTTGATATAACCCTGTATCGTGATGACTGGACCCGGATAAGCTCCACCCCCAAGATAGGCAAAACGGAGATCCCCTTTTCCGTAGATGATAAGACGATCATCCTTATAGATGATGTACTTTTCACCGGGAGAACGGTCAGGGCCGCTATGGATGCCTTGATAGATTTCGGACGCCCCAGGAAGATCGAGCTGGCCGCCCTTGTAGACAGAGGGGATAATGATAGAGAACTACCGATTCAGGCTAACTATGCAGGCGGGATATGGAACATCTCCGCTGATGAAACCATTAATGTCTATCTCAAGGAAGAGGGGTATGAAGACCATGTAACCATCGAAAGAAGGAAGGCCTCCTGACAGTGAAGCGGGGGAAAAAGCCAAAAAGCAAGAAGAGACAGGCCGTGCCTCTGCTTACCATGCAAGAAGAAGAACTCCTTGATTACCTCCTCGCGCACCTTAAAGATATTAAACTTAATAGTATCAGAGAAAACATAAACAGCCCGCGGCTTGCCATGGCCATAACAGAGAAACTCCCCGGAACTGACCAGGAAGAAGTCCGTCTGCTACTTGGTATTAAGGATTCTTTCGGGCAAAGGGACGTCCAAAAGGCCGTGAAAAAGGCCCTCTTCAAAGTGAAGCGAAGGGGAATACCCATCCCGGAACACGAAGATCTAGAAGGCCCTCAGTTAATAATCAAAAGGCAAAATACCCTTGAAACCGAGGCATACCTGACCCCCATTGATGGCGCCGGCAGCCGGGGTGTCTTTATAGCAGTCTGCCGCGTCCCTAAGGGAGTTGATATGGGGATCGCGGCTGTCAATAGAGATACCGGGGTAGATAACTTTATCTATGGAAGATACAGCAGGAAACAATCAAGGGAAATAAAAAAGGCTTTCTTTGATCGCGCCGGTACGGCGGTTGAGGCTACCCTGGCTCATGCCGCTACCATACTGGAGACGGCTTACAGGAAGAATGAAAAAGATCTGGGGGAACAGGCTCAAGACTACCTTGGATTCAGGTCCTGGTTGCTTAAAAATACTTCTCTCCTTGATCGGTCGGCCATATATGATCTGATTCCACAGGGAGATACTTCCGCGGATTTCCTTACTGATTTACGCATTGAAGAGCTTTTAGGACACGATTTATTGGCCTCATGGATAGTGAGCCCGGAAAAGATGAAGCCTGTTCTAAAAGAGATCTCAACTGCTGAAAAAAGCCCTATCATTCTCACCGAGGGGCAATTTACCGATCGTATAGAAGACATAAAAGAAAAGGCGATTCAAGAAATCTACCCGGAATCCGGGCGGTTGTCTCTAAAATATGATTTAGAGGAAATGGCGTATGTTTTTTTTAGACTTGGCGAAAAGCGACCCGCAGGGCTTTGCCTGGCAGCCGCCTGCACGATGACTGAAAAGGATTCTCCCATAAGGAGCAATAGATTCCTGAAGGCCTATATGGAACACAGCATAAATTATTATATCAATATAATGGGGAAAAACACCTCCCCGCAGATAAAGGAAGGCAACCCTTTCTCACCCATAATCAAGCCCTGAGGACACGGGCCCTTTAATTTTCCTTTTATGAAAGGAGCTAGGCATGCCTGAGCATATTAATGTAAAAACCGGTTCCAGGATTGAGATGGTCGACATCACCTCATCGGTCCAGAAAGAGCTATCAAAATCCGGAATAGAAGAAGGGCTCTGCATTCTTTATGTGCCGCATACAACAGCTGGAATAACCATTAATGAGGGCGCGGACCCGGCAGTCTGTGAAGACATAATTACCAGATTAGACCAGTTAGTTCCAGCCAGCGCTGGCTATAGACATATGGAGGGAAACGCGGACAGCCATATCAAGGCCTCCTTGATAGGGAGTTCAGTTTCCGTGATAGTTCAGAATGCACGTCTTGTCCTCGGGACTTGGCAGAAGATATTCTTCTGTGAATTCGATGGCCCGAGATCGCGAAGGGTGTTATGTTTGATCCGGTGAATGAGTACCTAAAGAAACAGATAAGGGGCCAAGGATTCAAGCACAAAGACGGCCCATTCCCCGAATGGGCCCTACAGGTCATGATGGTTGTAAGGTTCGTTCCCTGAACGAACCTATTTCAACCCGAACCCTTGAAGCCTAGAATCCTTGAATCATGATAAATATCGTCTTGAAAAGCATCGCCGTGAGCGGATATTAGAGACTATGATTAACTACCCCAGTCATTAAGCGGATGAGCGGGTATTATGGGGCTGAAAACCGGTAAAGTGCGCTAAAGGCCTTCTATTGAATCAAGAAGATTAACATGCTATAATAAAATATATGCAATACATGAATCAATATTCCGTATTATTGTTATCTTTCAAGGATCGTAGAAGGATATGAACCAAAAAAACAACGATTCTAATTCAGGAGATAATCCATTTTCCGACAGCACGGAATTATTTGATAGTATCTTCGATGAAGAGAAAAAGGTTGACCAAAAGCCAACCCCTAAAGACGAGTCATCCCCTCAAAATCCAGTAACACCTGATTCGGATTCGCAAGATGGGGCCTTCTCCGATAGCATGGAATTATTTGATGATATATTCCATGAGGACACGGACATCGAGAAACCTGGCCCTTCGGGCAAGGAAACAACACCCGCAACGACTAAAAAGACGGTGAAAGGACCTGAAGCTGAAAAGCGGCAAGGGATGCAGATGCCAGGGCAGCCGGTTTCTCCCACTAAAACGGCCCCTCCTGTTAAACCGCAACAACCCGCACCAACCCCTAAGATATCTCCGCCCGCACCCGTCAAAAAGGCCCAGAGAGGACCTGAACCTGAAAAGCGTCAGGGGATGCAGATGCCAGGGCCTGTGGTTAGACCCACTGAAAAAGAGCCTCCTGGTAAAGTCCAACCACCCGGGCCAACCCCTGACAAGATATCTCCGCCCGCACCCGTCAAAAAGGCCCAGAGAGGACCTGAACCTGAAAAGCGTCAGGGGATGCAGATGCCAGGGCCTGTGGTTAGACCCACTGAAAAAGAGCCTCCTGGTAAAGTCCAACCACCCGGGCCAACCCCTGACAAGATATCCCCATCCCCACCCCTCAAAAAACCGCAGCAAACACCTAGACCCCAAAAAGGGCCACCGGTGCCGCCGACTGAAAAATTACCCTCTGCACCATTGGGCTTGTCCGGCGAAAGAAGAAGGTCCCAGACTAAGGCAAAGAAAGGTGTAAATACTCTGGTATTTATATCATCCATTGTTGTCCTGGTAATTGTGTCTATGCTGACCGGCATGATTTTGGATTATGGAGATGTGCTTGATCGTTTAAACATTACAGGATACTTTAAGGCTAACACACAGACCACCGAAAGCTCAAGGAGGTCTTCACCGGTAAAGACCCATGAAAAATCGCAGATAGAAATTTCTAATATCCATGATCCGCTGGCAACAACAAAGTCGGCGCCTCCCGCAATAAGTAGCGTGTCCATTGAGAACGTGCTCCCTGAAGAAACGCTTTCATTAACCAAGACCCAAGAAGTCAGTACTGTTGAAGAAGTTTCTGAAGAACAGGAAGCAACCGCCGTGTCTACCGAGCCCTCTTCTCCAGGAAAACCCATGCCTGACCATACCGCAGTCTTGGAAACCAAGTCCCTGTCATACCCGTATTCAATCTATCTGGGTTCTTACAGCTCCCATGCCGCGGTCAAAAAAGCCGCATCCGATTACGAGGAAATGGGGCTATCACCCTATTGGGTTAAACTTGATCTGGGAGACAAAGGGATCTGGTTTAGGCTGTTCGAGGGTTATTTCCAAAAAAGACAGGATGCCGATGAATTCATCAAGACTCGGCAGATACCGGGTGCTGATACAAAAAACACACCATATGCCAACCTGATCGGTATTTATGCCTCGGAGGAACAGCTCGGTATACAGAAAGAGACACTGGAAGGCCTCGGATACAGCCCTTATACTATTAGCGATACTGAAAATGTCTACAGACTTTACGTCGGTGTCTTCTACCAAGAGGAACGGGCAAAAGAACAAGGTGCTGAATTATCACTTAAAGGCATAAAAAGCCAACTTGTGGAACGATAAGAACAGACCCTTTTTCCCCTTTTAATCCTGGGATATCCTAAAGCACTCCTGCTAAGCACGCAGGGGGCTCTACTCATAAATGGTAAGGATTAACCTATTAAATATCCGGAGGAGGTGATCTTTCTGGTATACAGCAAGCGCTTCAGGAATATCGGGTTCATATCCACAAGGATAGCAGGAACGGACGGGGTTTCTCTGGAAATCAAGAAGTGGGCCAGTGTTCTGGAAAGGAATGATTATCGTTGCTTTTATCTGTCCGGAGAAAACGACCGCGCTCCCCAGGAATGCATGCTCCTTGAAGAGGCCCATTTCCAGCACCCTGATATCCTGAAGATCCACGAGGACTGCTATGGCAAACGGGTTCGATCCAGAGGTATCACTAAAAGGATACATGATCTTCGGCAACACCTCAAAGGACAGATATACGAATTCGTTCGGCGTTTCGATATTGATCTCATAATCCCCGAAAACGCTTTAGCTATTCCGTTAAACATCCCCCTCGGTCTGGCCCTGGCTGAGTTCATCGCAGAGACCGGTTTCCCTGCCATAGCTCACCACCATGACTTTCCCTGGGAAAGAGAAAGATTCCTGGTCAATGCAGTGGAGGATTATCTTACCTGGGCATTTCCTCCTAATCTCCCAACAATGCAACATGCTGTCATCAATTCCATAGCCAGCCATCAACTCAGCTATCGAAAAGGCATTTCCAACACCATTATCCCCAATGTATACGACTTCGCTAATCCCCCTGCCACTTCGGCCCTCCGTCCGGGGGACATAAAGGGGAAGATCGGATTAAAGGAAAAGGACCTTTTTATCTTACAACCCACCAGGGTTGTCCCCAGAAAATGGATTGAACGCAGCATTGAGATCATCAATCTCATGGAACAGGAAAACCCTGTGTTAGTGCTCTCTCATTCGGCAGATGACGAGGGAGACGAATACAAACACCGCATGCAGGAATATGCACGCAAACTGGGCGTGAAGCTGATCTCCATCGAACATCTCGTGGGGCCTGGAGGACATAATAACACGAATTCCACAAAGAGATACAGCATAGGCGATATATATCAATGTGCTGACCTTATTTGTTATCCTTCGGGATACGAGGGCTTTGGAAACGCATTCCTGGAGTCCATCTATTACAGAAAACCTATCGTGGTGAATAGATATTCCATTTACATTGCCGATATAGAGCCCAGAGGTTTTGACACCATCACCATCGAGGGGTTCGTGAGCAATCATACCATTGAAAGGATATCCGAGATCTTGACCAATGAGGAACGCCGGAGGCAGATGGTGGAAAAGAATTATCAACTGGGCAATCTTTATTTCTCCTACGAAGTTCTGGAACGTCTGCTCCTCCATCTGGTCAAAATGTTAGAAATTCAAAGTGCGCTTTAGCCATGATAAAATACAATATCGCCCTTCTTCATTATTCATGCCCGCCCGTTGTAGGTGGTGTGGAGGAGATCATACGTCAGCATGCCTCATTGTTTAGCCGGTATTATCACAATGTGAAGGTATTTTCCGGAGATGGCGGGAAATTCGCGGACAATATAGACATCGAGATCAATCCGCTTTTTGGCTCGCGTAACAGGCAGGTGGTGAATGCCCATCAGTTAAGCATGGAAGGCAAATCCGGGAAGATAGAACGGCTTGCCAATAAGATATATGATTATCTGCTTGGCTCTTTGAAAGGCTTTGATGTGCTGATTGCCCACAATGTGCTCACCATGCCCTTCAATCTACCCCTCAGCGCCGCTCTGCACCGGATTGGTCAGGGAGATCTGATCCCTATCATCAGCTGGAATCATGATTCCCCATATTTCTATCCGGATCGCCCTGAATATCTAAATATTTTCCCTTGGAACATCCTGAAACGTGCCTATGCAGGAATTCATTATGTGGTCATTTCCGAAAGCCGCAAGCAGATGTTCGCCGATCTCTATGGTGCAGGGAATCAGCTTCATGTCATACCCAACGGGATTGATCCCATACGTTTTTTTCTGCTTGCCCCGGACACAGTCCGGCTTATCCAAGAGCAGCATCTCTTTGAGGCGGAATTCCTTATGGTGCAACCTTCCCGTCTTCACAAGAGAAAAAACACGGAGTTGTCCATCCGGGTGACCCGGTGCCTTCAGGACCTTGGGCTGAAGGCCCGCCTTCTTATTACCGGGGCACATAACCCCCATGAGCCCAAAACATTGACATATTATCGTGAGTTGAAGGATCTTGCCGCGGAGCTGGGCATTGAGGATGATGTGCTGATTATGGCGGAATATGCCTTCAAAAGCGGTGAGACTCTCTCGGCCGACCGAATCATTATGCGTGATCTCTATCTCATCTCGGATATCCTGTTTCTCCCTAGTTTACAGGAAGGGTTCGGTATCCCACTCCTGGAATCGGGGATGATCAAATTGCCCATCGTTTGTTCAAACATCCCGCCCTTTTCAGAAATCGGCGGGGAGGATGTGTGTTTCTTTGATTTGTCCGACGGCCCCGAGGAAATAGCACGAAAGATCTTGGATTTTATTGATGGGTTGAAACCCCATAAGA
Source organism: uncultured Desulfobacteraceae bacterium (assembly GCA_964449025.1). Classification (GTDB taxonomy): domain Bacteria; phylum Desulfobacterota; class DSM-4660; order Desulfatiglandales; family HGW-15; genus CAYUYB01. Next base: position 10,249 of record CAYUYB010000001.1, on the reverse strand, counting down.
TGTTTCGCAAGGTCATAAAGAATTACGTCTGGGACAACCTCTACCACGCAAAACTTCTCCCCCTCTTGGAAGAGGTAATCAACACATATAGGAAACCGGATGATTGGGCCTCTAAATCTTAGAATTCAGTCACTGATGGTCTTTTTTAAATTCGGATATGTCTCCGGTTTGTCTCTAAGCATGACCTTGCTCTCGCCCTCTCGTGCAGTTACGTTCTCATAAACACCGTCATCTCTTCTGACAAGCTTGGTAAAACCAAGATCACGCAGCTCGTTGTTGGTTTTGGGCATACTGATATTGATCCTGGAAATAATTCTACGAACCGGTCGTCCACAGTCAGGGCACACAGTCAAAGGTTTATCGTAAACCGACTGGGCGATCTCAAAGACATCTCCTCGAAGACAGCCTTTTTTCAGATGCTCGTATTCATAGATAGGCATGATTACCTCTTACCATGAATATTACATTCATTATGCGAATCCTCATTCTTCATTCCATGTATCTTAATATTAGACATGGTTCATTTATACCTATGATTCCATGTTTTTTCTCGGGTTTGCGCAAAATAAGGAGACCCTAGTGAATGGAACCACCCTTATAGCCGCCGTCATGTTTCTGTTTGGAGAACCCCCTCCATGTATGGGATTTTTCATCCCGTTCTTCAGATTCCAGCCTTGCATACTCCCTTAGAAGTTCTTCCTGCTCTTTGCTCATGTCCCTCGGTATTCTAACATCTATCTTGACGAGTTGGTCACCCCTTCCCTGTCCTCGCAGACTAGGGATGCCTTTACCCTTTAATCTCAACACATCCCCGGGCTGGGTCCCGGCCGGGATCCGCATCGTTTCAGACCCATCAAGGGTGGGGATATCCAAAGTGGTTCCCAAAGCAGCTTCGAGAAAGGAGATAGGTACCCTGCAAATGATATCGTCTTCTTGTCTCTCGAAAAACTCGTGTGGTTCCACATGGATCTGGACATAGAGGTCTCCGGAAGGCCCACCGTCGATGCTTCGCTCTCCCTCGCCGCTCAATTTCAGGCTTATACCATTATCAACGCCTGGAGGGATCTTTACATTGATTCTTCTCATCACCTGCACGTGTCCTGTACCCCCGCATTCCTTGCAAGGATGAGTAATAACCTCACCCGAGCCGTGGCAATCAGGACAGGTGGTGGCCATACGGATAAATCCCCGGGATGTCACAATCTGGCCTGTCCCTCCGCATGTCCGGCAGGTTTCCTTATCAAATCCCTTTTTCACGCCAGTACCGCCGCACCTCGGACAGGTCTCCACCTTGGGAACCTCGATCTCCTTTTCCCTGCCAAACGCCGCGTCAATAAAGCTGATCTTCAGGTCGTATTTTAAGTCGGACCCTCTCCTCACTCGCCTGCTAGACCCAAAAGCCCCGCCGAAGCCGAAGAAATCCTCAAATATATCCCCGAAAGACGAGAAGATATCGTCAAAACCTCTGAAACCCCGGAAGCCTGTCCCCTGAAGGCCTGCATGGCCGTAGTGGTCGTATATCTGACGTTTTTCCGGATCACGCAGTACCTCATAGGCCTCGGCCGCGTCTTTGAAACGCTCCTCAGCGTCTCTGTCACCTGGATTCCGGTCAGGGTGGTATTTCAGGGCCAGGCGTCGATAACTCTTTTTGATCTCTTCATGCGAGGCGTTTCTGTTCACACCCAAGATCTCATAGTAATCGCGCTTGTCGTCCATATCTTGTTGTACCTATCCTCACAAAACTCGATGAAGTATTGCCCTGCGTCCTCGGAAGACGGCCGGAACCAGGGCCTCATCCTTGTCTTCTGGCGGCATAACCGGAACAAGTCTTTCAAATGTTTCAAAATTTCTCATATAATTCTATAACCTTTCCTTCATTATAAGAAGTGTGCCTTCCACAAGGGAACGAATTTCCTGGAGGCGCTCTTTGCTCTGGGCTTCAAATCTCAATACAAGGACAGGACTGGTATTTGACGCACGCAACAGTCCCCAGCCATCCGGGAAAGTGACACGAACACCGTCTATGTCGATAATCTCATGGTCTTTCTTAAGCTCTTCCCTGACCATATCCACTAATTTGAACTTTTTATCTTCTTCGCATTCCACCCTGATTTCAGGTGTATTATATGTCTCGGGAAGGTCTGCCAGATACCCAGAGAGTGGATCCTGACGACTTGATATGATTTCCACAAGACGACACGCAGCATAGATAGCATCATCATAGCCGAAATAGCGATCTGCAAAGAACATATGCCCGCTCATTTCACCTGCTAGCACGGCCTTTTCCTCTCTCAACTTCCTTTTGATCAACGAGTGGCCTGTCTTCCACATGATGGGATTTCCGCCATGCGCCTCGATGTCATCGTACATATTCTGGGAACACTTGACCTCGCCAATGAAAGTCGCACCCAGATGACTCTTCAGTATCTCTCTTGCAAAGATTACCATGAGCATGTCACCCCAGATGATATTGCCCTTTTCATCTACTACGCCGATACGGTCACCATCCCCGTCAAAACCGATTCCCAGATCCAGTCTCTTTTCTCGGACCGTATTGATAAGGGTTGACATGTTTCCGGGCACAGTGGGGTCCGGCTCATGATTGGGAAATCGGCCGTCCATCTCAAAGAAAAGCTCTATAGGTTCACAACCAAGCCTTTCTAATATCGGGCCTGCCACCATTCCGGCAGTACCGTTTCCCGCGTCCATCGCAAGCTTGACAGGGCCTTTTAAATTAATGTTATTAACGAGGTAATCAGAATAAGATTTCATGATGTCATAGAATTCCAGAGAGCCTTTCTTATCAATGAACTGCCCTTTTTCAAGGAAGCGCCTGAAATTCTGGATTTCCTCTCCAAAGATGGTATCAGGACCCAGGCAAATCTTGAACCCGTTGTACTCCGGGGGATTGTGGCTTGCCGTGATCATGAGACCACCGTCGGCCTTTAAATGGCGGATAGCGAAGTAAAGAAGCGGAGTGGGACAAATACCTACATCGATTACGTGAGCGCCTGAGTTCATAAGCCCGCTAACAATGGCTTCCCGGATGTGCGGTGAACTGAGACGGCAATCTCGAGCTATTACTGCTTTTTCCCCTTTATTTTGAGTAAGATAATCTCCATATCCATGACCTATACTTTTCACATCCGACAGGTTGAAATCTTTATCCAAAATTCCCCTGATATCGTATTCTCTGAATATCCCTTTCTCCATTCCTAGCACCTGTACCTTTTATCTCTTATGAAATTCATTCCTGAATTAGTTTTTATACACGCACTTTTCGCGGTTACCCTCAAAACTCCAGATCTATAATTGCAGATTCGCCAGGGCCCTCGGCCCCATCAGAAGGTGAATTAAGATGTCCGTGGTGAATGGAGCAATATCGCATTGGCGGGGAAACTGGTTCCCTATAATGGCTGATGCTTGTGGGGACTTCACCCAATAGGACACTTCTGCCCATTACCTATCCTCCGATCAGACAAATGGCACATTTATCGCCTTAGGGGGAAATCATATTCAGAGCAATGGATTGATTATCTATAAATAATATAAGGGAAACAGTCATCCTAATATGTTTATCTTATCCCAGATTTTAAGATAATGGTCCACCCATTCTTCGAAAGAGAGATATCTGCCTGTGCTGTAATCATAGCAGGGCTCAAGGGCTTTTGTTTTTCCTTCTTTCTTCATTTCATCAGCATGCTCTTCTAAGGCCTTCTTTACCTCCTCCCTGGAAAGCCCGTATTGCCGCGCAAGATCCTTGGTTCCATGGGCATTCCTGTTAACGGCGGACATTTGCCATATAGCCTTGTAGCGGAGATTCCTGGTCTCCTCTCCTGGCAAACCCATTTGCTCCGCAATGAGAACGGCCCTTGCGAAACGGCCGCTCTCGATCTCGTTCTTTAAGGCATCATGGTCTATCTTTTCATGCATTCAAATCTCATATGAACTCAGCGCAGAGACGCGGGGTTCCCCACCTTAATTTCGGTTTCCTTTCAGCTCAGTAAGCTAATTGCTAATGGCTGATAGTTTCGTCCAGAAAACATCCATTGCAGGACGGAGACCTAATACATATCCGGAGGCATCTGTGGGACAGCTTGTTGTTTCTTCTCCTCCGGCTTTTCAGGCCACCATGGCCTCCGTGGTCATGAGTAGCCCGGCCACGGATGCGGCGTTCTGAAGGGCAAACCTGGTGACCTTGGTGGGGTCAATAATCCCGGCTGTAACCAGGTCTTCATACTCCCCGGTCTCCGCATTGAATCCGAAATTACCTTTTCCCTCCATAACCTTCTGTACCACAACCGATCCCTCGAATCCCGCGTTATTTGCAATCTGCCTTACAGGTTCCTCCAGGGCTCGTTTGATAAGATTTACACCTGACTGCTCCTCGCCCTCCAGGGCCATCTTTTCCAAGGCCTTTATCGCGCGGATTAAGGCAACCCCTCCTCCTGGAACTATACCTTCTTCAACCGCGGCACGCGTGGCATTGAGGGCATCTTCGACCCTGGCCTTTCTCTCCTTCATCTCCGCCTCAGTAGCCGATCCTACGTTGATTACAGCCACGCCCCCGATTAATTTGGCCAGACGTTCTTGTAGTTTTTCGCGGTCATAATCGCTGGTGGTCTCATCAATCTGCGCCCTGATCTGCTTTACGCGACCCTCTAGAGCGCTCCTGGTGCCGCCGCCGTCAACGATGGTAGTATTATCTTTGTCCACGGTGATCTTTTTGGCGGTACCCAGGTCATTTATTGTTATATTTTCCAGCTTAATTCCAAGATCCTCACTGATAACCTGTCCGCCAGTCAAGATCGCTATGTCTTCCAGCATAGCCTTGCGGCGATCGCCAAACCCGGGTGCCTTTACGGCAGCGCAATTGAGAGTCCCTCTAATCTTGTTCACAACCAGGGTGGCCAAGGCTTCACCTTCCACATCCTCCGCAATAATCAACAGCGGTTTGCCTGATTTAGCGATCTGCTCCAGGATAGGTACCATATCTTTCATGTTGCTGATCTTTTTCTCATGCAGCAAGATATAAGGCTCTTCCAGGTGGGCCTCCATCTTCTCCTGATCCGTGACAAAATAGGAGCTCACATAACCACGGTCAAACTGCATACCTTCAACAATTTCCAGAGTGGTCTCCATGCTCTTGGCCTCCTCAACCGTGATTACGCCCTCCTTGCCTACCTTCTCCATGGCCTCTGCGATAATATCGCCGATCGTCTTGTCATTGTTTGCAGAAACAGTGCCCACCTGAGCGATCTCCGCCTTATCCTTGGTAGGTTTTGAGATCTTTTTCAGTTCTTCTATAGTGGTTTCTACGGCCTTTTCCATCCCCCTCTTAATAGCCATGGGATTGGAGCCTGCCGCTACCAGTTTGGAACCTTCCCGGTAGATGGACTGTGCAAGAATGGTTGCCGTGGTGGTGCCGTCTCCGGCAACGTCTGATGTCTTTGATGCCACTTCCTTGACCATCTGTGCTCCCATGTTCTCGAATTTGTCTTCCAGTTCGATCTCTTTCGCCACCGTTACTCCGTCTTTGGTGATGGTGGGAGAACCCCATGACTTCTCAATGAGCACGTTTCGTCCCTTCGGGCCCAACGTAACCTTCACGGCATTGGCCAAGGTATCCACTCCCTTGATTGTCTTTTCACGTGCCTCCGCGCTGTACTTGATCTCCTTCTTTGCCATTTCTCCGTACCTCCTTTGACTACTTCTCGATGATCCCGAGGATATCATCCTCTCTCATGATAAGATGTTCCACACCGTCGAGCTTGATCTGTGTTCCAGCGTATTTGCTGAACAGCACCTGGTCATTCTTTTTCACTTCAAGAGGCCGCCGCTTTCCGTCATCATCCGTTTTCCCGGGACCCACGGCGACCACTTTCCCTTCCTGGGGCTTCTCTTTGGCCGTATCCGGAATCATGATTCCCCCGGAGGTCTTTTCGTCTTCTTCGATCCTCAGGACCAATACCCTGTCACTTAAAGGCTTGATCTTCATTTCTTAAAGCCTCCTTTATCCAAGAATTGAAAAATTTAGAGATCCAAAAATCTTTTGTTATCTATGGTATTTGGGAAAATGATCTGCAAGCGGTTAAAACCTTATAACTATTTGATATTATAGAATATTATTTGACCCTAAACTAATCATTCTTAAGCATTTGTCAAGAACCTCTTGAACAATTTTCAAGGCCTTTTGTTCTCGGTCAATTCAATCCATTTAGTCCTTTACGTTCTCATTAAGCGGACGGACTAAAAAAACTTTCATTCATCTTGACAAGCAGAAAACACGGATTATTTTTTTTGTAGAGGCTGACTACCTGGCGATGGGTGGAATAACTCAAGAGTCCTCAAGATGGTTAATCAAAGTTTCGGGTTAAGGATTCTATGACAATGTTCTTACGGCTTATGATTTTTTAACGATGTGCTAAATATCTATGGCATGAAAGGAGGGGTTGATCATGTTATTGAGAAGAACAAGTGATTGGCCCGAATGGGGCCGTACAGGTCTGTTTGAGGACCTGGACCGTATGAGGAGGCAGATGGACTTGCTTACCGAAGGTATTACCAGAGGGCTGTGGAGAGAGCCCAGAGCCGGCGTGTTCCCTCTGATGAATGTCACCGAGGACAAAGATAACTACTATGTACGCGCCGAGTTGCCTGGCATCAAGTCGGATGAACTGGACCTCTCTGTGACCGGAGACACCCTTTCCATTTCCGGCGAAAGGAAGCTTCCCAGCGAGGACGAGAATGCCCAATATCACCGGAGGGAAAGGGAAACAGGGAGGTTCAGCCGGATCATCAGTTTGCCCTCCCAGATGGATACAGGCAAGGTAGAAGCAAAATGTAACGATGGTATCCTGACGGTTACCCTGCCCAAGGCGGAAGAGGCAAAACCCAAGCAGATCACCATCAAGGCATCATAATCTTTGAGATGAAAGGAGGGAACGCGAAATGACAGACACTCAAAGCAAGGCCCTTCAGGCAAAAGAGAAGGCTGAAATTACCACGCCCGCCGAGCAGACGAGACCCGGCCTGGTGTTTACGCCTGCCGTGGATATATTTGAAACGGACAAAGAGATCACCGTGCTGGCCGATATGCCCGGTGTGAAAGCAGCGGACCTGAACATCGATCTCAATGATAACGTGCTCACTCTGGATGGCGAGGTACAGCCTCCCGAAGGGGAAAACGAGGGGGATGTGATCAGGGAATATCATACAGGCAAATACCACAGGCAGTTCACCCTGTCACAGGTTATTGACCAGCCGAAAATAGATGCTGAAATGAAGGACGGCGTGCTTCGCTTGAGGCTTCCCAAGGTTGAAGCCGCAAAGCCTCGCAAGATAACGGTTAAGAGCTAATAATTTCCCGCTTTTTTCTCTGGGCGGCTTGAGGATAAGAAGAAAGACACCAAGCCGCCCGGAGTTTGTAACTCCTAATGGCCTTTTTACCCTCCAAACTTCTCTTGTAACACCTTGGCAAATGATCCGGATATTTGATGAAGGACCTACCAACATCACACCGGAAATACCTTGACTCCCCGTTTAGAAAATATATAATCATTTTGTTAATTTCGTTAATTATGTTCGTAATGTTAATCCCTTTTACCTTCTTTATTAAAAGGGCAGGCTTGTTATGAACAAGGATATCCTGACCATACCCCAGGCTGCCGGTTACTGTTCTCTAAGCAGAGTGACTCTATGGAAATATGCCAAGCTAGGCATACTTAAGGCATCACGCACGCCTGGCGGACATTTCAGGGTCCATAGAAAAGACCTTGAGTCATTTATGCGGGCAAAGAGTATATATCCCCTGGGGACCTACGAAGCTAAAAACTCAAAGATACTTATAGCGGATGACGACCCGCAGATCCGGGATTTATTCAGCCGTATATTGAACCATCACGGGTATCTGACAGAAACAGCTTCGGACGCCTTTGAAGCAGGCGTCAAGGTGGTTTTCTTCAAGCCGTCCCTGGTGATCCTGGATCTCTTCATGCCGGGGATGGACGGTTTTGAGGCATGCGGCCGGCTCAAGAACAATCCCGACACTTCAGATATAAAGATCCTGGCCGTTACCGGCTACGATACTCCCGAGAACATGAAACGCATCATGGATGCAGGTGCGGATAGTTACCTGCACAAACCACTGCACGGGAATAAGCTGATCAGAGAGGTGGATTCATTATTAAGGGACTCAGAAGGTGTATCCCACGGAAGACAATAATGAAGAATGGGAGGATTAATTATTAAAGACTGGATATTGAAGATGGAGATTAACGATTGCGAGATACGTTATGAAATTGGCTAAACAAATATCCATTATTTTTAGAAAACAGATTCTGTACCTCATAATCATTGGTGCCCTGTGTTTTGCATATCTTCCTACCGTTATGTGTTCAGACACTACGGATATGCCTGTTAAGGGATTGTTTGAAGTCAGTCTGGAGGAACTCCTTAACCAGACCATAGTGACCGCGACAAAATCCGCTCAGAAATTAAGTGAAACGCCTGCGACGGTCAGAGTGATTACCGCGCGACAGATCAAGCAAAGAGGGTATATGACCTTGGAGGAGGTCCTTTCGGATATCCCCGGCATCCAGTTTCGCAATATTCAGGGTTTTAACAGCTATGTATTCATACGTGGCGTACCGAGCCAGAATAATCTAATTCTGTTGCTGGTGGACGGTGTTGAGATTAATGAGTTGAATTCGGGTGGGTTTTACGGCGGGGGGCAGTTCAATCTGGAGAATGTGAAAAAAGTGGAAGTGGTCTATGGCCCGGCCTCCGCCCTGTACGGCACAAACGCAATGTCGGGTATCATCAATATCATTACTTGGGACCCTGATGATAAGGACGCGCAGGGCACTTGGGCGAGCGCGACAGTAGGTAGCTTTGATACCTGGACAGCGGATTTCCGCACCGCATCCTATGACACGGAAAGACAATTCGGGTATAGTCTCTCAGGCATGTACAAGACAACGGAAAAGGCCGACCTAAAAGGCAGTGAAGGCGATAACAACTGGACTGAAGAGATGCACAATTTTGAGAATGACTTTGCCTTTGATGGTAAACTAAAGTTCCGAAATTCGACCCTCGGGTTCCTGTATCAGGACAAAGAGTCTTCCCGAACCACTAATTACAGAACCGTCAACTCGGATAAGCTTGATTATGGAACACTATGGCATATAACTTTTATGAATCTTTGGCTCAACAATAGATATGATATTAGAGACAATTTTCAATTGAATTCCTTCCTGTATTACCGGGATGCTACCGTTGAAGAGGATACTATCGCCTTTATTGACAAGGCGGAAGGACTCGATCCGGGGCAGCAGGTGGGGTATTACCGTCCCAACAACCATATAGGGATAGAAGAGCAGGTCAACTACCGGGCCGATGACAGGCTAAACATCATCGGGGGCATTATCTGGGAAAGGGAGAGACTGTCTGAAGATTATTCAAAGACCTACAGCGATTCCCAGAATCAGGCCCCTCCCACGCCGGGGGAGCCTAACAAGGTTACGGAACAATTCACCAGCATCTACCTGCAGTCGCAATACAGATTTATTGAGGCCTCGGAACTTACCCTCGGATTTCGATGGGATGACAGTACAGAATATGAAAGCGTCATTATCCCCAGGGGTGGTCTGGTTTATCACGGGGATAGATTAACGGGGAAATTATTATACTCCGAGGCATTCAGGGCGCCTAAGCCCTGGGATTACAACTTCGGCGCCGGCAACAGTGGCCTTGAACCGGAAAGAATGCGAAGTTATGAAGGTGTCGTTGGATATCAATTCAACTCCGGCCTCCATGCCGAGGCATCAATATATCATAACAGGATCAGAGATATTCTGACGTTTGATAATAAAGACAACCGATGGGAAAACCAAGGGGTGTTGAAAACAAACGGCCTTGAATTAACCGTTGATTACGCCTTTAAAAAGTTGGTTGCATATGTGAATTACACCTTTAACGACTCAGAATATGAAAACGGCGGTCAGGCGCCCGAGATAGCCCGACATAATGCCAATGTCGGCATGACCTATACCTTGAACAGGGACTGGACCTTTAACCTCCGGGGCAATTATCTGGGAGAGAGGACAAATCCTCAAACCATAACGGCCACGCAAAGTGACGAGATTGACAGCGCCTTTGTGGTCCATGGGAACATCGGCTGGAATTGTGGGGGATGGGATATCCATCTAACAGTCAAGAACCTGTTGGATACCGTGTATTATCACACATC